>JBGPNL010000001.1:0-25714 GCA_041487555.1 Minisyncoccia bacterium
AACATACCTCTGGTCTACCGGCTTTGTTACCAAATGAATCGCCGGGTAGCTATGTATGGAAGGGATAAGCGCTGAAAGCATCTAAGCGCGAAGCCTACCCCAAGATTAGGTGTAGTCCGCAAGGACAAGGTTTCGTCGAAGACTACGACGCATATAGGCTCTAGGTGTAAGGCCCGCAAGGGTTTAAGCCAAGGAGTACTAATAACCTACATAGACCTCTTTGCACAAACTTCGTGACTCATACGAGTCGTGGGATTTGCTGCGGAGAACCTATCTCGAAAATAGGACGTATGTTTATCTTGAGAGATTTTCGAGCGAAAAGAGTGAATCTTGACGACGGAATACCCACCGGGTATTTCTAGGAGAGATTCGCGCTTTGCAGCCGAAAATAACCAAGAGAAACATATGGATTATTTTCGAGATGGGTTCAAGGTCAATTGGCCATCCCAATGCTGACTTGTTTCCCCTTCGTGAGGACCACGGTTCGATTTGCCCAGCGGCAAATCGCCCGTTGCCTCTCGGCAATTCGACCGAAGCACATAAAAATTATGTGCTCGGACCAAGCTCGAATTGCCTCCGAGAGCTCCTCACGAAGGGGAAACTGCGTTGCGTTTAGAAATTATGGTGTTTTTGATTTTTTATAAAAATCAAAAACGGCCATTTTCAAAACAAGAGATCGAACTTTTATATGCTGGTGTTTCATCCGCATGTGTCCCACCTCATCCCATTCCGAACTGAGAAGTGAAAGCATGCGTAACCAATGATACTAACTTTCGGGTTGGGAAAGTAGGTTATGCCAGCTTATAAGAGCTCGATACATTTTTTAATTTTCATAGCCGAAAGGCCTAATGAAAATTAAAAAAAGCATCTCACTTTCGAAAATATTGTGTTTTTGATTCCGCGAACGGAATCAAAAACTGCCATATATGCCGATTTACCGGCCTTTGGCGGGCATCAAAGTGCCGTTTTTTATTTGCAGTGATAGAATAAGCGTATGGGTAAAGTTGGCAAATATTTAGTTGCGGTGGTCCCGCTTGTAGTCTCTATCTGCTTCGTTATTCTGAATCAAAACTTGATTACATGGCGTTGCGTAGACCACGTATTTTATACTGGGAACGGTATAACTACATCATTCAGTATGCCGCTCGAATGCCGATTTATTTATGGACTCGCGCCTTATATATCCCTTTTCCCAATCGCTGCATTTATATGGTTGCCCTATGGCTTGACGTGGGCAAATCAAAAACTTGCTTGGACTAAATATGTGGTTCTGGGCATTGCCATACTATTGTTTGTTGGTTCGATTATGATTGGCTTTGGCGGACGATGTCCGCATGGTTGCAGTCGGGATGCGCGGAGAATTTCCGATATCCGCCAGATTCAAGCAGGCCTCGATCTTTATCGCGGAGCTAATAATAAATACCCAGCGAAATTAGATGATTTAGGCGGCGTATCTGGTATCAAATATATTCCACAAGATCCTATGACTCAAAAAGCTTATGACTACGCGCCGAGCGCCGACCAACAACATTATGTTTTGCGGGCCGTGCTTGAAGATGCTTCAAATCCCGCACTAAAAAGTGGCGTGACTGGCATCGTGAACGGTCTCGACTGCACGCCACCCGCGTATTGCGTCGCGTTATAATTCGCGGCATTTTGTTTTGTAATCATCTATAATTTGGATCCCGGCCTTCGCCGGGACGACAACGCTATCGCGTTATCGAATAAAAAACCGACTGCGTTTATGCGCGGTCGGTCGGATTATTCGTCACGGTCTTTCCCGGAGCTGCATTCAATTTCGGCATCGGCCATTCTGTGAACTTGAAGCAGTTGTGCTCTGGTCCCATAGGCCCTTGGCAGCAACCACAAATTATTTCCTCGAAAGTTTTTTCGTCGTAAGTCTTTTTCCATGAATCCACTTTATCTCCCCATACTGCTTAAACTAATGCTATTTCCAGTGTAATGAGGCGAGGCCTCTTTATCAACCCCCCCCTGCCTCCTTATTCAAAATCGTGCACTTTCTTGCGCCCCGCTTTTTTCTCGCCAACGACTTTTTTGTTCTGGATCCTTGATTCGCGCGAAGAGCGGGGCACTTTCGTAGGCATTCGTTCGGCGGGCGGCGTGAGCGCTTTGTTCACAAATCGATTCAATTTTTCGACAAGGAGCGATTTATTCTGGCCTTGCGATCGCTCCGATTGTTCGTAGAGCACGATTTCACCCGTATCGTTTATGCGGTTCGCGAGGGGAGCGTACGCAAAGATCATTCCTTTCTGTTTGCCGTTGAGCGCTTTCGATCCGCGCACATTCCAGTGGAGCACCGCTTTCGTTTCCACTTTATTCACGTTTTGCCCTCCCGCGCCGCCACTCCTGGCGTAGGTGATAAAATATTCAGATTTGGGAATCATAATATGCATGAACTCAGTTTATCACGTATAATAAGTATATGCCCCGTCGCGTAAAACAGATCATCTATGCCACCTTTTTCTTTTTGTTCTGGTTCGCCATATTTTTCTTCGGGTACCGCTTCTTCATAAAACAGGCGCCGTCGTGTTTTGACGGTATCCAAAACCAAGGGGAGGCCGATGTCGATTGCGGCGGTCCGTGCGCCGCGGTGTGCATCCCGCGCGGCATCCGTCCGCTTGAGCTCGTGGACCAGGTGCTCACGATTAATCCCGATCGGTCGCATCTCAGTTTCTTGGCGCATGTTTCGAATCCCAATCTTACGTTCGCCGGGCGAAGCTTCTCGTACCATTTTTCTTTGTATGATGCGAACGATCAATTAGTGCAATCGTATCCGGGAACCTCGTTCATCTACGGCGGCGAGATCAAATATATTTTGATGCCGAACGTTGTGGCTCCTACGGTGCCTTTCGGCAAGGTTGATTTTGGGATCGATGGTCGGCCGGATTGGGTATCGAGCGATTTATTCCGGAAATCGAGCCAGCTTATCACATCGGGCATCCGTCCGCAGCTTTCAGGGAACGTGATAACGGTTGACGGGCAGGTGACGAATAACGACACGATTACGTTCTCGCACCTTACCGTTCTTGCCGTATTCAAGGGCAATCTCGGTCAGCCGGATGGCGCTTCGGAGACCGAGCTTGAGAATCTGGCTCCCAATACGTCGCTGCCATTTTCCATCATCCACCCGAATATCGTGAACGTGAATCTTTCGGCGACGCAGGTGTTTGTGTATGGCGAAAAACCGTAAGGTTTTTCGCCCGCGGAACTACGCGGACTTAATACGCGCGGAATAACGCGGAAGGAAAATCCGGGCATTTTGTCATCCTCCGGTTTAGCCGGAGGACCCCACGCTTTATAAAAGCGCTTTAGAAGCATGGATCCCCGCCTTCGCGGGGACGACCGCGCTAAGCGTGGTCGAATAAAAAACCCGTGCGCTTATGAGGCGGCGGGTTTGGGTCGGGGTGGATAAATAATCATCGTGGCGTATGAGGGGTGCTGCACACATAGGGTGAGTTCGGGTTGCTCGAAGCCGGGAAAGAAGGACCGCATGAATATCCTTCGCGGAATCCGTCCTCGTACCAGCCGCGGAGGGAAATCGGAACCGTCTTTGGTATTGGAACCGAAGTGAGTTCCTCGTTGAAGGCTTGCTTCATGCCAGCATGGTAACCAGCATCATAGATCGCGCCCCAAGCGAAGAAAGAAATAACTCCGAGTATCAGACAAGAAAAAACCAATGTAGCGAGAATGCGCCCCAGCATTGAAAACCATCCTTTTCCGGAAGAAGCTGCCGGTAATTTAGCACGTCTAAAAATTTTTGTCAAATTGAAAACCTACCGAAGGTCTGGATCCCGGGTCAAGGCCGGGACGACGAATAATTGTAAATCCCTCGTTTTTGCGCTATTCTATTCATAACTTGATAGCCCAATAGCGCGCAGATGGCGCGTTTGGCTCTTTAGTATTTCGCTAACGAGCTAACGAGCTAACGAGCTAACGAGCTATGTTATCTTTATTTCTTCCCGTCGGAATATTAATCGCCGCCTCCCTTATTACTCTCTCGAGTATTGCGACGAGTTTATTTTTACTTCAGCTTTTGTGGGTTTTCCTGGGCATCGGTATTCTCGCCCTCTTTTTCTTTTTCGACTGGCGATTTATTTTAAACTATCGTTGGGTGATCTGGGGGTTATACGCGTTCGTTATTATTCTCCTCATAATTACTTTTATCAAAGCGCCGACGATCAGGAATACAAAGAGCTGGCTCGTGTTCGGCTCTATAAATATCCAGCCGGTCGAGCTCGCGAAGATCGCGCTTATTCTGCTCTATGCGAATTATTTCAGCCGCAGGCATTTGAGCATTGCGCGCTGGAGAAATATTTTAACCTCGTTCCTTTTTTTCGCGATTCCCGCAGGGCTCGTTGCGCTTCAGCCCGATCTTGGTTCGGCACTTATTCTTTTCGGAATTTGGTTCGGGTTTTTACTCGTCTCCGGGCTTCCGCTGCGGATGGTGGCTGTGACGCTTATCGTGCTTTTGTTTGCCGCGATATTCATGTGGTTCCACTTCTTAAAGACCTATCAGCGCGAGCGCATCATCGGGGTTTTTTATCCGGAAACGAACGCCCTAAGTATTAATTATAATGTGGCGCAATCGAAGATCGCGATCGGTTCCGCCGGGTTCTGGGGGAAGGGATATGGCCAGGGATCGCAGATGCAATTGGGTTTTTTGCCCGAACCGTCGAGCGATTTCATCCTCGCGGCGCTCATTGAAGAATGGGGGATGGTCGGCGGGCTTGCGGTCATCGCAAGCTTGCTCTTCCTCATCTATCAAATACTCAAAATCGGTGCCGGAGCAGCGTATAATTTCGAAAAATTCATCTGCCTTGGCACGGTCATGGTTTTTGGGTTACAATTCCTTTTAAACGGCGGCTCCGAGGTCGGGCTTCTTCCCGTGATCGGGGTAACATTCCCGTTCCTAAGCTACGGCGGGTCGAGCCTTCTCGCTAATTTCTTTCTTCTCTCGATCGTGAATGCCATACGGCGCCGTTAGACTTATTACGATAAATTGAGCATATAAAAGACCATGCCGGATTTGATCAAAAAATTTTTTGCTTGGATTGACCCGAGCGAGTCGCAAAAAAGGCTGAAAATCATTTTTATCACGCTCATTATGATCGCGTTCATCCTTGTCTTCGTCCAGGACCTGAAACCGGTCGATGCGCAAGGGGCGGTGCAACAGTTCGCCAGCTTTGAAATAAAACCGGGAGACGGATTCCGGATGATTGCCGATGCGCTGCAAAAAGCGAATTTGATCCGTTCGCGCTTTGCATTCGAGATGCTCGCATTCGGAAGCGGCGTCGCTTCAAAGTTAAAGCCGGGTTTGTATCAGCTGAGCCCGGAGATGTCCTCGGCCGATATAGTGAGCGAATTGGTATCGGGAACGCATCATGAAGTTACGGTAACTATTCCCGAAGGCGCATCGGTGTACGACGTTGACAGGATTCTCGCGGATGCGAATGTTATTCCGCCAGGAAGTTTGGTCGCGATCAATGCGAGAATGGGAATGGAAGGGACGCTTTTTCCCGATACATACAAATTTTTCACGAGTGGCAGCGTGTTTGATGCGCTTAGAAAGATCGAAGAAAATTTTAAAGCAAAAGCCGCTCCATTGCTTGAAGCGGATAAAAAGAATTGGGCGAACAACCTCATCGTCGCGTCGCTCGTGGAAAAAGAAGTTCCGGATCTCGAAGATCAGAAAATTGTTGCCGGGATCATCAAAAAGAGGATCGAGGCGCACATGCCGCTCCAGATCGACGCCACGGTATGCTATGCGAAGGAGGCGGCGAGCTATCCTCAGGTCAAAACGTGCTATCCTTTGGCCCCCCTTGACTTTAAAATTGACTCCGATTATAATACTTACTTACATGGTAGTTGGCCGCCGGGACCCATTGGAAATCCAGGGATTTCGGCCCTAAACGCGGCTTTACACCCCAAAAGTTCGTCGTATTGGTTTTATCTTTCTGACCCAAAGACGCGTAAGACCATATTTTCGCGAACCCTTGACGAACAAGAACAAAATCGTGTTAAATACTTAAGATAAAGCAAATAAAAAAGAAAGCCTCTTTGATCCAGAAGAGGACTTTCTGTTTTTGTCGTTCGGAGGGATGTTTTCATGCGTGATGCGGGTTCGTGCGAAAAAAAGTGAGTTGTAAGTTTTGTGCGCAGGTTTTAAAAAAACTATAAAATTTTTCCATGCCAAAATTTTCAGCCGTTAAAAATTTTTCAAAGTCGCCTGCGCTTATCAAACCGTTCAATTTGAACGAAACGCAGTTGAAGTCTTATGAATGGTTCCGCGATAAGGGACTCCGCGAACTTTTCAATGAGATCTCTCCTATCTATGATCATACCGGCAAGGAACTCGAACTAAATTTCGAGGAATATCGTTTTGACGAACCGAAATACGATGAACCAACCGCGCGTTATAAGGATGCGACGTATGAAGCGGCATTGCGGGTAAATCTTTCACTTACTAATAAGAGGACGGGGAAAAGAGAAGCGCAAGAAGTATACTTTGGTGATTTCCCGATCATGACCGTGCGCGGTACGTTCATCATCAACGGTGTCGAGCGCGTCGTGGTATCACAGCTCATTCGTTCCGCGGGATCGTATTTCACCGCCACTCCCTGGAGGGGTAGGCAGCTTTTTGGCGCGAAGATCATTCCGAACCGCGGAGCATGGCTTGAGTTCGAGACGGACATCGACGGCGTGATCGGCGTGAAGATCGACCGCCACCGCAAGGTGCCGGTAACGGACTTGCTTCGCATATTCGGATTGGAGGGCGATGACCTGCTCGCGAAATTCGCGGACATCGACAAGGGCCCCGTGAAATACATGGAGACGACGCTCAAAAAAGATGCGGCGAAAGATAAAGAAGAGTCCTATCTTGAGATCTACCGCAGGCTTCGCCCGGGAGATCCGGCAACGCCCGCAACCGCGAAAAGCCTTATCGATGCTATGTTCCAGCGCGCCGATCGCTACGACCTTTCGGCCGTCGGCCGGTACAAGATGAACCAGCGGCTTGGCCTTGATCGCAAGAAGTCGAATTATATTTTGGATATCCACGATCTCGTCGCCATCGTCCGCGAGGTGATCACTTTGAATAATAATCCGCAGGCGCAGGCGGACGACATTGACCACTTGGGCAACCGTCGTTTGAAGGCGGTAGGCGAACTTTTGCAGGGCAGGCTCCGTATCGGCTTGGCGCGTTTGCGCAGGATCATCCAGGACAGAATGTCGACGGAGGACAAGGATAAGCTTATGCCCTCGCAGCTCATCAACTTCCGTCCGATCGCGGCGGTCGTTAAAGAATTTTTCGCGTCCTCGCAGCTTTCGCAGTTCATGGATCAGGTGAACCCTCTGGCCGAGCTTGAGCACAAGCGGAGAATTTCGGCACTCGGCCCCGGCGGTCTTACGCGCGAACGGGCGAGCTTTGAAGTACGCGACGTGCATCGTTCGCATTATGGCAGAATTTGTCCGATTCAAACCCCCGAGGGAGGCAACATCGGTCTCATCAACTATCTCGCGAGTTTCACGAAGATCAACGATCTCGGATTTTTGGAAACGCCTTATATAAAAGTAGAGAAGGGCCGCGTGACGGATGAACTGGTATGGCTCGACGCGCTCGACGAAGAAAAATTTAGGATCACAACTGCGAGCGTAAAGCGTGATGAAAATAAAAAGATCATCGGTCCCATCGTTGAAGCGCGCGTTCGGGGAAATCCAGGCACGTGTACCCCCGACGAGGTTGACTATATCGATGTCGCGCCGCACCAGTTTATTTCCGTTGCAACCTCGCTCATTCCTTTCTTACAGCATGACGATGCGAACCGCGCGCTCATGGGTTCGAACATGCAACGCCAGGCCGTGGTTTCGGTCCGTCCCGACGCGCCCTACGTTTCGACCGGCGAAGAGGATAAAGTGGCGCTCGATTCCGGTTATGTCGTGGTCGCCGAAGCTGACGGCAAAGTGCTCGAAGCCGACGCAAGCCACGTAAAAGTGAAGTATTCCAAGGGTACCAAGGTGTATACGCTTGAGAACTTCAAGCGATCGAACCAGTTCACTTGTATCTCGCAGCGCCCGCTCGTCATATCGGGTCAAATGGTGAAGAAGGGGGAGGTGATGGTAGACGGGCCGTCAATTCAGAACGGCGTTTTGGCGCTCGGACAGAATCTTTTGGTGGCATTCATGTCCTGGGAAGGCGCGAATTTCGAGGATGCCATCATTCTTTCGGAGCGCGTCGTGCAGCGGGATAATTTCACCTCTATTCATATTGAAGATTTTTACTGCGATGTGCGCGACACGAAGCTCGGTCCGGAACTTACGACCCCCGACATCCCGAATGTTTCCGAGGAAAAATTAAAAAACTTGGATGAAGAGGGCATCATCCGCATCGGCGCCGAAGTAAAATCAGGCGACATTTTGGTTGGTCGCATTTCTCCGAAGGGCGAAGCGGAACTCACTTCCGAAGAGCGCTTGCTCCGCGCCATCTTCGGCGAAAAAGCGCGCGATGTAAAAGACAATTCACTTACGATGCCGCACGGTAAGCGCGGCCGCGTGGTGAATATCAAAATTTTTGATCGCGAAAAAGGAGACAAACTCGAACCAGGCGTGATCAAGCGCATTCAGGTTGAAGTTGCACAGCTCCGCAAAGTGCAGGCAGGCGACAAGCTCGCGGGTCGGCACGGCAACAAGGGCGTCATCTCGCAGGTGCGCCGCGTGGAAGACATGCCATATCTCGAAGACGGTACGCCGGTTGATGTTATTTTGAATCCTTTGGGTGTTGCTTCGCGTATGAACCTCGGACAGATTTTGGAAACTCATCTGGGCCTCGCCGCAGCGAAGCTCGGTTATCGCGCGATCACTCCGGGACTCGATTCTGCAACTGAAGATGATATCAAATCGGAATTGCGCCGCGCGGGCATGCCCGAGGACGGTAAGTTCGTGCTTCATGACGGCAGAACCGGCCAGGCGTTCGATAATAAGGTGATGGTCGGCCAGGTATATATTTTGAAACTGAACCATTTGGTTGAGGACAAGGCGCACATGCGCTCGATCGGTCCGTACTCTTTGATCACCCAGCAGCCGCTGGGCGGCAAAGCGCAGTTCGGCGGCCAGCGTTTCGGCGAAATGGAAGTGTGGGCGCTTGAAGGCTATGGCGCGCGCCACACGCTCCAGGAAATGCTTACGATCAAATCCGACGACGTTTTGGGACGTGCAGCAGCTTATGAGTCGATCATCCGCGGCGAGACCATCAAGGAGCCGAACCTCCCGGCATCGTTTAACGTATTGGTAAATGAATTGAAATCGCTGGCGTTCGACATCCGGCCGGTGCATGAGTCCGAAACTTCGCGCCGCGAAGACTTCATTGGATTGAAGATCGGCGTCGCGTCACCCGATGAAATTTTGAACAAGTGGTCGCACGGCGAGGTCATTAAGCCCGAGACCATCAACTACAGGACGCAGCGCCCCGAAAAGGACGGTTTGTTCTCGGAGCGTATTTTCGGTCCGACAAAAGATTACGAATGCTATTGCGGCAAATACCGCCGCGTGCGCTATAAGGGCGTCGTCTGCGACAAGTGCGGCGTCGAAGTCACGCGCGCCGTCGTTCGCCGCGAACGGATTGGCCATATCGCTCTCGCGACCCCCGTCTCGCATATTTGGTTTTTAAAGAGCGTTCCTTCACGCCTTTCATTGATGCTCGACGTTCCTTCGCAAAAATTGGAACGCGTCATCTATTATTCCGCATACATCGTGACCGACATCAAGGAAGAATTGCGCGAACAGGCGCTCAAGGAATTGGGCCGCGAGCTCAAAGGCAAATTGAAAGTTGGCGGGAAGGACAAGAAAATGAAGGCACAGCTGCAGGAAGCGGCGGACATGACCGAGGAGTATCTCCAGGATCTGCATGTCGGCCAGGTGCTTTCCGAAATGGAATATTTCAATCTCTCGCGCAGGTTTGGCAATGTGTTCAAGGCCGGCAGCGGCGCCGAGGCGGTCCGTTCGATACTCGAGCGGATGGATCTGAGGAAGGAAGTGCAGAAGGTTGAAAAAGAGGTAGCGGGCGCGAAAGACCCGCTCTCGCAGAGCAAATTGTTGCGGAGGCTGAAGATGCTCCGCTCGATGATCAAGAACGGCAGCCGTCCGGAATGGATGGTACTTACCATACTCCCGGTGCTCCCGCCCGATCTCCGGCCTATGGTGGCACTGGATGGCGGCCGCTATGCGACCTCCGACCTCAACGATCTCTATCGCCGCGTTATCAATCGAAACAATCGCTTGAAGAAACTTTTGGAGATCAAAGCTCCCGATGTGATTGTGCGCAACGAAAAGCGCATGGTGCAGGAATCGGAGGAGGCATTGCTACATAATTCGGCCCGTTTCGGCGTGCAGCAGCTTTCTGCGCAACGTCGGCCTTTGCGCTCCTTGGCAGACATGCTGAAGGGCAAACAGGGCCGCTTCCGCCAGAATCTTTTGGGTAAGCGCGTCGACTACTCCGGCCGTTCCGTGATCGTCGTCGGTCCGAAATTGAAGCTCGATGAGTGCGGTATCCCGAAGAGAATGGCGTTGGAACTTTTCCGCCCGTTCGTGATCAGCCAGATTATGCAGCGCGGCCTTGCACATAACATTCGCAGCGCGAACCGCGTGATCGAAGAAGGATCAGACGAAGTGTGGGCGATCCTCGAAGAGATCATCAAGACGCGCCGCGTACTTTTGAACCGTGCGCCGACGTTGCACCGGCTCTCCGTCCAGGCATTCAAGCCTATCCTTGTTGAGGGCCTTGCGCTCCAGATCCCGCCCTTGGTCTGCGTTGCGTTCAACGCCGACTTCGACGGCGACCAGATGGCGGTCCACTTGCCGCTTTCGGATGAAGCTCAGAAAGAAGCTGAAGAGATCATGGCCTCCGGCAGGAACTTACTGAAGCCCGCGACCGGCGAGCTTATCACGACGCCTACGCAGGATATGGTGCTCGGTATTTATTACCTCACGCAGATCAATGAAGAAAAACCGGCGACGAGGCATTTCATCAGCATAAACGAAGCGATGCTCGCGCTCGACGAAGGATCGATCAGTCTCCACGACCCGATCTACTTCGGCGCGACACAGGCCACAACGATTGGCCGCTTGATATTCAACCAGGCATTGAATGGGACCGTCGGCTATGTAAACGATGTGATGACAAAGAAAAAGCTTTCGCGGCTTGTTGAGAACGTGCTTCAAGAACACGGTCTTGAAGCCGCGCGCGATGTGCTCGACAGGATAAAGCTTCTGGGCTTTGACATGGCGACGCGCTCCGGTATTACGTGGTCAATCGCCGATCTTGTCATCCCGAAAAATAAGCCCGCTGTCATTTTAGCTTCGGAAAAAGAAGTAGAAGTCATACGCGATCAGTTCAGCCAGGGATTGCTCACTGAATCTGAGCGCAGGGCGCGCACCATCCGCGTGTGGGAAAAAGCGAAGGAAGAGATTGCGAAAGGCGTTTCAACTTCGCTTCCGAAAAATAATAATATCTACCGGATCATCGATTCCGGCTCCAGAGGTTCGTGGGCTCAGCCCATTCAGATGATGGGCATGAAGGGATTGGTCGCGAACCCGAAAGGCGAGACCATCGAGCTGCCGATCAAGTCTTCGTTCAAAGAAGGGCTTACCGTGCTCGAGTACTTTATTTCAACGACGGGTGCCCGCAAAGGAACGACCGATACCGCTTTGAAGACCGCGCAAGCCGGGTACCTCACGCGTCGTCTCGTTGATGTCTGCCAAGACCTCATTATCCGCGAAGATGATTGCCGCACGAAGGAAGGCATCGAGATCTTCCGCACCGATGGCAAAGAATTCAATCAATCGTTCGCAAGCCGTCTTTTCTCGCGCACCTCACTCGAAGAACTCCGCGTTGATCGCAAGATTATCGTGCGCGCGAACGAGACCATGGATAAGCAGATGGCGGAAATCATCGAGAAATCAAAGATCGAGTCGGTCAAAGTTCGTTCAGCGATCATGTGTAAGACGTTCTACGGTATTTGCGCCCTCTGCTACGGGTTCGACCTCGGCAATAATAAACCGGTGAAACACGGATCGGCGGTCGGCGTACTTGCCGCGCAGTCAATCGGCGAACCGGGCACGCAGCTTACCATGAGAACGTTCCATATCGGAGGCGTCGCGGGCGTGGATATTACGCATGGTCTTCCCCGCGTCGAGGAAATTTTCGAAGTGCGCCCGCCGAAAGGAAAAGCTATTTTGTGTCCGGCTGACGGTTCCGTCGAAAAGATCGAGGAACGCGGATCACTCAAGGTGGTCACGCTCGCGACCGACGCGCCGAAGAAGGCGAAAGCAAAACCGGTGGAATTCAGCATTCCGCGCTCGGCCCTGATGTTCGTGAAGGTTGGCGATACGGTGAAGAAAGGTGACCAGCTTTCCGAAGGCCACATCGACCTCCGCGAACTCTTGGAGTTCAAGGGCGTCGGCGCGGTCGAACGCTACATCATCAACGAAGTGCAGCGCATTTATATGTCCGAGGGTGCCTCGATCAACAACAAACACATCGAGATCATCATCCGCCAGATGTTCGCGCGCATGAAGATTAAGGATGCGGGCGATGCGGCTGATTTTGTGATGGGCGAGATCGTGGAGCGCGACCGTGTCGCCGAAGTGAACAAAGAGTTGAAGAAACAGGGATTGAAACAGGCGAAGGGCGAGGAGATGCTCCTCGGCGTTACCCGGGTCGCGATCTCGGCAGAGAGCTTCCTTTCCGCATCTTCTTTCCAAGACACTGCCCGCGTACTCGTGAAGGCCGCCATTGAAGGCAAGACCGACAATTTGCGTGGTCTTAAGGAAAACGTCATCATTGGCCGGCTTATTCCGATGGGCGATAGCGAAAAAGTGAGGCATGCCAAAGCGGAAGCCGCCCGCGAGGAGGATAAACTTGCAACGGAAGCTTAATTCGAGTAGACTAACTTGAAACCAATGAACCAAGAAGAATTAAAGGATAAAAAGCGGTACGAAGTCGCTGTGCTTTTAAAGGCGGAAGAATTCGCACCGGAGGTGGCGAAATTTCTCGAACAGCACGAGGTGGAGATCCGCGAAGCGGGCCCCTTGAAGAAGATAAACCTTGGCTACCCGATCAAAAAAACCACACAGGCCTACTTCGGATATTTCCACGTCTTGGCGTTGCCCTCATCAATCGCAGCTCTCGACAAAGATTTCAAAACCCAGCAATCGGTGTTGCGGTCGCTAATTGTGAATGTGCCGAAACAGAAACCCGGCACCTCCGAGGGCTCGCGCGAGCGAAGGCCGTTCATGAGGAAGCCGATGTCCGTTCCTATGGGTGAAATAAAGCCGCCCAGAAAGCCGTTAAGCAACGAAGCTATTGAGAAGAAGATCGAAGAAATTCTGCAATAGCGACATGTAAAATGTAAACTGCGACATGGAGTAAAAACTCTGCCTTCTCCTTGTCGCATGCCGCATCTTCCATTACACTAATTTATATGAATTTAAACAAAGTCCTTATTATCGGCCGCGTCACTGCCGATCCGCAATTGCGGAACACCCCGGGCGGAGCAGCCGTTTCTTCTTTTGGCGTGGCGACAAATCGCACCTGGATGGACAAGAATGGTGCGAAACAGGAAGAAGTAGAATTTCATAACGTGGTGGTTTGGGGCAGGAGCGCCGAGGTGGCGGCCCAATATTTAACAAAGGGTGCCATGGTACTCATCGAGGGAAGGCTGCAGACGCGCAGCTGGACCGACAAGCAGGGAGGAGCGAGAAAATCGACCGAGATCATCTGTGAGAGGCTTCAGCTCGGTCCGCGCGCGCAGGGAACCGGTCCACGCCAGGGCGGCGCTCCGGCGGGTTCGACAGGCTCACCGCAAGCAGGCCCGGGCTTTAGCGGAGGCAAGAAGAACGTTTCCGCGCATAAGGAAGCGGCAGCGGAGGAGCTCCCGACCATCAATGTCGATGAAAGCGAAGAGATTAAACCAGAAGACCTTCCCTTTTAAAATTAAAAGTGAAAGGTTAAATGTAAAAAATGGGGAAACCTAAATACGTTATTGACTTTAAAACCTTTTACCTTTTACCTTTTACCTTTAACATTTAAACTTTAACTTTCTTACTATGGCAAAGAAAATAAAAACAGTCATTAAAATTCAGATCCAGGCCGGGAAGGCGACTCCCGCGCCACCGATCGGTACGGCTTTGGGTCCTCAGGGTATCAATATTCAGGACTTCTGTAAGAAGTTCAATGATGCGACGAAAGACATGACGGGCGATGTCGTTCCCGCGGAAATCACGATCTTTGAAGACCGCAGCTTCACTTTTATTTTAAAGACTCCGCCCGCTTCGGCGCTCTTGAAGAAAGCCGCAGGTATTGAGAAGGGTGCCGCAAATCCACTGACTGCGAAAGCAGGCAAGGTTTCACGTGCCGATATCCGCAAGATTGCCGAAAGAAAAATGGCGGATCTGAATACCGATAACATCGAAGCCGCCATGCGGACCATCGAGGGCACGGCGAAAAACATGGGCATCGAAGTCAAAGACTAGATGCCCATGTTTTTGGGAAGGGGTCGGGAAACGGGAGTTTTCCGTATAGGAAAGTATTGAAAACCGAGAGGTTTTCAAGGAGCGAGTTGTGCTGTTCCCGCAGCTCTTGGAGCAAAGCGACTTAGAGATGCGCAATCCCAAGCGTAGCGGGGATATAGCGACTCGCGACGAATGATGGGAATAGAAATCAGGGATTAGTTCTACTCGTTGTCATCCCGGCGAAGGCCGGGATCCATGCTTTATAATTTGAATCTTATGAGCGTATCGTTGTGAGCGACATTTTTGTTATATAATGAGTGGGATGCAGAAAGGCAAATTCATCGTTATTGAAGGCACGGACGGTTCGGGTAAAACCGAGCAATTTAATCGTCTGCTCTTGCGGCTCCCGCAGGGAATGAAATTTTCGGTGCTCGATTTCCCACGCTACGAAGAGGGTTCTTCGTATTTCGTCAAAAAATATCTCAATGGCGTGTATGGGACGCTCGAGGAAGTCGGGCCGAAGCAAGCCTCGCTTTTTTATGCGCTCGACCGGTTTGACGCGAGTTTTGAACTGCGAAAGTGGCTTGAAGAAGGGAAGTGCGTGGTTGCGAACCGCTATGTCGGTTCGAACATGGGCCATCAAGGAGCGAAAATAACGGACGAGAAAGAGCGCAAAAAACTTTTTGAATGGCTCTATGAACTTGAATATGGAACCTTGGGAATTCCGCGCCCGGACCTGAACATCATCCTCCATGTGCCTGCCGAGATCACGCAAGCCCTTGTCGACAAGAAAGGCAGCCGTGAATACGTGGGCGGAGCGAAGCGGGATTTGCACGAGGCGAACCTTGATCACCTCAAGAAAGCCGAACACGCATATCTTGAGATGGCGGAGCTGTATCCAAAAGAATTCGTGCTTATCGAATGCGCCCCGAACGGGAAATTGCTTTCGATTGAAGAAATTCACGAAAAAGTGTGGGCGGTGGCAAAGCGGGTGATTGGCGCGTAAACGCTTTGCTTAACCTGCTGTTTTTGTTATTCTTGAAATTATGAAAGAACGATTTGAGCGACGGCCCGAGCCGCCGTCCGAAGATGAAAAAGGTGATACAAAAAAGACAAGCCGCCGTGATTTCTTGAAGAGCATCGGGAAAGTCGCCCTTGCGGTCGGTTCTGCGGCATACGGGGTAGATCGTCTCGTGGAGAGCGCGCAAGAACACAATAAAAAAGAAAAGGAAAACAAGGAACACGAACAAATTGGAGAGGGCACTATACTTGAGAAACGTGAGGATCCCATATCCTTCCCCGACTCCCTTTTAAGATTTCAGGTTCATGTTAAGTTCGAAGACAAAGACGGATGGGCCAATTTAACCAAAGGAGAATTTAATAGTTGCGATGTTGGCGGAAAAATTCCCGTCGTATATGACGACCGAAACAAAAATATTTTGAAGCTAAAGACTGAGCTATACGGATACGAGCCCTTCGTTGGAGAGAAGCGCAAAGATTAGGGTACGGCATTGTCCATAAGGTACTCAAAAGTTAAGTCCAGGCTTCTTCAAAACGATAAATTGTCGCCAAATGTCCAGCGAGCCGTTTTGGAGAACTGGGCATTTAACATACTTAGCACTAACGGAGATTTTCTCTTCCCGAGGGTTTCGCGGAGCCGCGAAAGCGGCGAGCGTAAGGGCGCTTCGAGTACGAAGCGACCCGTCCCTCGGAAAAGAAAATCGTAGCTATTTCGCTTTCATAACGAGATCAAAGACCTGCTGCGCGATTTTGGGGGAACTTAGCGTTTTTCTGTATCTCTCGAGCGTACAAATACGGAGAGCCAGATACGATTGCGCAATCTCCTGCATATTCTTAAAGTGCGCGGGATACCGGTCTTTAAGCGATGCCGACTTTCCGTTTTCTTCGTAGATCTTGATATCCTTCGCCTCGAAGCGGTGGGGGTTGAATATCGGGACGAGGAGGATCGAGTTTTGAGGGATCCCGGCGATGGCGGCAATCTCATTTTCGAGACCCTCAAGCCCCGCTTGGTTTTTCTGTTCAAGCGATGCCGAGCGCATGATCCGCATCATTTCCTCGTTATTCACGCCGAAAGTTTTCGTCGATTTTTCGCTCGTCGATTCGGGATGGACGAATTGTTTCGGCCGGATGATGATGGTTTCGCGGAAAAGTTCGCGGTTCCTCAGTAATGTATACAATTCTTGCACGGTTTCATCCTTCGAGAAGCGGAGGCTGCCGAGCAGTTCCGAGTCGGTAAGGTTCGGAAGATCGTTGACTGTAATATCGTGGGCGTCAATGAGATGGTGGACGGTTTTTTGGAGCATTCGCTGAGCGATTGCCGATGCCTTGCGCAGATACACATTCTTATACATTTTCATATAAAAATTTTGCGCTTCGATTGCATTGTCGACGACCTTCTCGTCGATGGCGAGTTCGCCGTTCACGAAATAAATATGCTTGCGCAGATAATCGACGCCGGCGGGGCGGGAGAGAATGGTCACGAGGCCGTCGCGCTCGAGATAGTCAAGTTTTTCCATGCCGAGGTTCTTGTCGTGTACGGCGAGGTAGAGCGGATTCTCGTGCGTCGCGAGTTTTAAAAGCAGGGGATAGTCGATCCCGCACGCTTCGATTTCTTTTCTCAGCCTTTTGATAATTTCAAGGCTCGATTCGTCGTTGTCTTTCCCGCAAAGGTCTTCGGTCACGTGCGAGAAGGCGGGGTGCCCGATGTCGTGGTAAAGGGCGTAGCCTGCGAGGGCGTCCGCTTCGCGCTCGGTAATGAGACCGAATTCCACCCAGCGGTCGGCGAGCATTCTCGTTGCGTGATAGGCTCCGAGCGAGTGCGCTTTGCGCGTGTGCGTGGCCGAAGGAAAGGTGAGGTACGACATGCCAAGCTGGCGCTTGTCGCCCAGCGCCTGGAATTCTTTCGTCTCGACCATCGGCAAAACCGGCCGCACGTCAATGATGCCGTAGACCGGATCGGCGATTACTTTCGGCGCGCTTATTTTTTTTCTGACCATAATACTATTGATTTTACTTTAGAACGATGGATGAAAATAAGCAATTTGATTGCAATCCGCGTCAAAATTCGTTACACTTTGTTTAGTTTTCCATTCGGAGAGAATACGATGGATAAAGGGAAAAGTGTCGGTGCGATCATTACCGATCCCGCAGGGCGATATCTCATGCAATACCGACTGAAGCACCCGATCGGGCTTGCGATGCCTGCCGGGCACATGGACGCGAATGACGAATCTCCCGAAGACGCCATGCAGCGCGTGTTCGAAGAAACCGGGCTTTACGTTCGGCAGATGACGCGGGTGTTCTACGGTTTTGTTCCCGGCGACCGCGCTTGTAAGGAAGGGCATAAGGGGCATGACTGGTGGATTTATCATCTTCTTACGGAAGGTGAGCCGCGGATCAAGGAGCCCCATAAGCACCTCTTCCTGAGATTCATGAGCTCAAAGGAAATCCGTGAATGGGCGATAGGGAACAAGACCCATCCGAATTCGTTTCCCTGCGACCCGAATTGGTTCAAATATATTCTTCCGGCCCTCAATATTTTGTGAGGGCTTTTTCTTTGGCAATTTTCCCTTTATAATAACAAAACGAACCTATGGTCGAACTAAAACCTACTATTGGCCTCGAAATCCACGCGGAACTGAAGACGCGGACGAAGATGTTCTGCGATTCATTGAATGACCCGGACGAGAAGCATCCGAACGCGAATGTCTGCCCTGTGTGCCTCGCGCATCCGGGCACCTTGCCCGTGATCAATAAAAAAGCCGTCGAGTCGGTTATTAAGGTGGGCCTCGCGCTTGGCGGGAAGATCAATCCGAAAACGAAATTCGATCGGAAGAATTATTTCTATCCCGATATTCCGAAGGGGTATCAAATCTCGCAGTATGACCTGCCGCTTGTGGTCGGGGGAATGCTGAATGGCAAGCGGATAACGCGCATACACCTTGAGGAGGATACGGGGACGTTAGTGCATACTACGCAGTCAGTGCCCGCACAAGGGGGTCCTTCGTCGGGCTCAGGACAACCAGCTTCGCTGGTTGACTTTAACCGCGCGGGCGTGCCTCTTATGGAGCTCGTAACGGAGCCGGATTTCACGGGTGCCGAGGACACCGTTGCGTTCGCACGCGAATTGCAGCTCATTCTTCGCTATCTCGGCGTTTCCGATGCTGATATGGAAAAGGGGCAGATGCGCATCGAGGCGAACATCAGCTTGAATATGGGCACGAAGGTGGAAGTGAAGAATATCAATTCGTTCAAAGCCGTTTTTGGTGCGATTCGTTATGAAATTGCGCGTCAGGCGGATGCGCTTGCGAAGGGTGAAAAATTGGTCCAAGAAACGCGGGGATGGGATGACGTGAAGCAGAGGACGGTTTCCCAGCGGTCAAAGGAAGGAGCGCAGGATTACCGATATTTCCCGGAGCCGGATCTGCCGTCGTTTGAGACGGATATTTTCGGTATCGAAAAACTCAGAGAATCTTTGCCCGAATTGCCGAGAGAAAAGAGGGTGAGGTTCGAGCGGGAATACGGCCTTGCGGCAGCGCAGGTTGAAATGCTTGTGGGTGAGCTGAAGCTCGCGGCATATTTTGAAGAGATGAGCAGCGAAATTTTAGAGTTATGTAATATTCCAACCCCGCATCTTCCAACGAAAACAATCGGTGACTATAAAACATTCCGAGCAAATGTTATAGGTAGGGGGTATCACTACCTAGTAAATAACCTGGAGAGTCTTATAAATTCGAGCGGATTATCACGAGAAGACGCATACGAAAAAGTTTCACCAGAACATCTCGCCCATCTCGCGTTCCTAGTTGAATTTGGCTTGCCCGAACTCCGCGAGAATGACAAAGAAGGTATTGCGAAGACGACAGAATTTTTAAATCTGATGGTTAAAACGGGGCTTGATGCCGAAGAGCTTCTTAGGGGATTTACCTCTCAGCAATCGAAAGAGATTATCGCCAAAATATATGAGTTGTATGGTAGCAAGACAAAGCTTAAGATTATTAGCAACAAGATGGGGTTTGGTAAAAAATTAGAGAGTGGTGAGTTCGAAGAAATAGTTGAAAAAATATTGGGTGCGCATCCGAGCGTAGTGGAAGATTATAAGAAAGGGAAAACAGCGAGTATCCAGTTTTTAATAGGGAAGTCCATGGCAGAACTCAAGGGCCGTGGCAATCCCGCGAAACTGAAAGAACTCATCGAGAAGATCCTGAAGAAATAAAAAACCCCGATATTGTGTCGGGGTTCATGGTTATTGCCCACCTTTTCCGGTGTGCTTTTTGATGCGGATCTTTTTGCTTCCGCGGCGGTTGCGCCTTTCTTCGATCTTGCGCAGGAGATCTTTGCGCTTCTTCGTTGTTTCTTCGGTTTGCTTGTCGGGCGGTTTCTTATCGGGCGCCGCCGGTTTTTCCGGCTCTTGTTTCGGAGGCGGAGCGGGCTCTTTTTTCGGTGTTTGTTCTGCGTGCATCGTTC
Organism: Minisyncoccia bacterium; assembly: GCA_041487555.1. Taxonomy (GTDB): domain Bacteria; phylum Patescibacteriota; class Minisyncoccia; order UBA6257; family 2-01-FULL-56-20; genus DATLTV01. Next base: position 20,011 of record JBGPNL010000001.1, read on the forward strand.
ACCTCGCTAGACTAGAGAAGACCTAATCTCTTTATAGCAGCCTTGCTTTTCTCGTCAAGCTGCGAGAGATCGTTCGCGCATGGATCGGGAAGGCTTATGCATCGCCAATCCGCCTCCGACGCCGATTCGCGGGCCTTCGCGGTGAACTTGATCGTCCGCCAGGCCGTCGCATCGAAATCGTATCCGAGCTCGCTCAACCTCTCGACGATCTTCGTGCGCAATGCGGCCCGCGTCCGCGGGGGAGTGGTGAGCGCTCTGCGTATCTCCGCGTCCGTTGTCAGCCGCTCAAAACTTTCGAGCAGGCCATAGTAGGTGCTTTCACGGAAATCGATATCGTGGAACTGGAAATTGGTTTCATGGATTTTCGCGTCGGAGAGCGACGATATTCCCTGGGAATCCATTTGCTCTTCGATGAGCCATTCAAGCGTCGGCCAGTCCAGGATGCCGATAAGTTCGCGGGGGTCCCGCTCAAGAAGCGTGAGAGCCCGTTTCCACTCCGCAAGCAGCTGGGCGTGCTCCCAGAGCTCGTTCTGTTCGACATATTTTCGGCACATTTCGTAATAGCGCCAGAGGATATCCCTGACCGTACATCGTACGCCGGTCACAAGCTTTATTTTGATGGTTCCCTCTTTGTTCATCGCGAGTTTCTTTATGAGCGTTATAAAGCCGTCGTTCTGATCGAGAAGATCGGCCGCAAGCGTGGGATCGAAGTCGTTCGACTCAAGCAGTTCGAGTACGAGCGAGCTCACGCCTACGGTGAGCCAGAGGCTTTTCTCAAGCATATGGCTGTCGCCGCAGATCACGTGCAGCCTGCTGTACACGCTTTTTGATTCGTCCTCGACAGAATCATCCACCCGCAAATTAATGAGGGAGCGTTGGTCTCTCCTTGTCGTCCCATCCGCGTGGAGGCCGCCGATGTTCATAAATCGGGGAGAAACGGCGAAAAGGAAATCGGGCTCACCCGAAGCGGCTTGCTGGGGAACTATTCCGCCGGATCCGGCGAAAAGATATCGTGCGGCGAGGAATAGCGCCCATGACTGCGCCTTTATGTGCATGGGTTTCTTATCCTCTTTGTATCTCAGCTGGTCGAACAAGCTCCGGGTGATCCTGTAATTTTCGTGGAATGCCCTGGTTGAGAGAAAATCCGGCATGCTCATATGCGGCTGTCCCGTTATCTGGTTGCTCGGCATGATGCTTGTATTTTTTTTGAAGATCTTTATCCCCGGAAGGCCCTTCACCTTAGATAGTTTGTTCCAGGCATCAAGGACGTCGTTCAAAAGAAGATCGATCGCTTTATCATAGGCGACGATCTCGATGGGATCGGTGCATTCCGGCGTGCATATTTCGAGGAGCGTGCCCATGTCCCGGTACGCCATGCCGCCGTTCCGGAGTATCAATCTGCCGCCGTTTCCCAGGTTTTTCCTGCTGTCCGGGGTCATGGAGAGGTCGCTCACGATATCGAGAAGCGTGTGGAAACAGATATGATTTGCCGACCCATTCGGGGAAGCGTCGATCGGATCGCCGTCATGATCGTAAAAGAGAACATCCAATTCGTGTTCTATGCCCATTATGCGCGGCATGTGTCTCCTCTCGTGTGTAAAAATTCTGTCCTTAGTGTAGAACCTATCCAAAAAGTAGTCCATATGCATACTTTTGAGACGGGCTTCGGGCCATTGTTCCCGGAAAAGAAAAGAGGCACCTAAGAAGGTGCCTCGGTGTTCAGGGCTTTGATCAATTCATAGAGGCTGTCGCTCGTTTCGACAAGATCCCCGATCATTCGCTTGCTGCCGAACCAGGGGTCGTAGTCCAGTATGTACGCATTGGAAGAGAGATGATCTCTTGCAGCCAGTTTTCCGGGGCCGGTGTAATAGAGCGTGCCCCAGGAAAGAGAGAGTATTTCGTCAGGAAATTTTTTTGCTATTTCCCCGCCGAAATAGGCGCGTGAATCGGTCGGCGGATGCGTCATTGCGTGTTCTATCTCCGCTTCCGTGACGATGCCGAGGGGCGTGCCCACGCCCGCGATCGGGCCGTCCGGAAATCCGTTCTTTTCGAGGTCGAAATAGGTGCCCTCGTCCGGGTTCATGTTGTGGTACTCGAGCGATTCCAGGTGGATGTCGCTTTTTGAAGCACCGGATTCCTTCACGAGTTCGAGGTATTCTTTTTTTATCGCGAAATCGAGATAGAATTTCAGGCGGCCGGGATCGGAATCAAAAAGGTCGAGGATAAAACCGAGTTTTTCGACGGCGTCGCGGAATGTTTCATTTCCCGTGTCATCGACGTATTGTTTCATCGAAGAGAAGAATGCCCGTTGTATCTCGAGGGCGGAAACATCCCGTTCTCCGGCAAGTTCGATCACCCGTTCTTTTCCGGTGAGATCCCGCGAGATGGCGTGGAACGCCTTTATCGGATCACAGAGGGATAGGGACGGAAGCGGGTAATTTTCCGCGAGCATCTTGAGGAATAGCGCGGTTATTCCGTAGGACAGATATATCGACCACGGAGCGATGAGCGCGTCGCCGCAGATCACGTGCAGTCTTCGGTATTTTTCCCTGTCGGCATAGGGGCGGTCGCGGGTATTGATCAACGCGCGATAGCCCGTTGTTTCGAGGCCGCGCAGTTCGCTTATGAAATCGGCTCTTTGAAAGAGCTGGTACGAGCAGGGGTTGATGCCGCACTCGGACCCGACCTTGCCGCTCCCGCCGTAGATCCTGCTTACGAGAAATGCGAGCCAAGTTGCGGTTCTCTCCGAACTTCCGTACTCACCGGTGAGTTCTGTGAAAAGATCGGGGGGCAGGAGGTAGTTCTCGTGGCATGCCCAGCTCGGATGCTCGAGCGGCCCCGCGCCCCTGTACGCCCATCTTTTCGCCTTGATCCCGGATGAATTATTTTTGCATACCAGGATCGGGTCGTTCTCAAGGCCCAGTTTTTTCGTCGCTTCCCGCCGCATGATCTCGATGATCCGTTCGCTCGCTTTTTGCTGAAGCAGCAGTTCCTTCGGATGAGTGCATTCGGCGGTAGAGATCTCCGGGTGAAGCATGTCGACATATATGCGCATGCGATTGGGAAGCCTGTGGCCGGTGAATCCGCCGCAGCGCCTTTCCTCGATCTGCCGTTCATGAAGATCGATCGCGGTATCGATGTTTTTTTCTCCGCGGAATCTATGCGGGTCGAATTCTTCGGAATCTCTTGCTCCGTTGGATCTCCCGGCGGCGGCGACCATCGCGTACGGCACTTCGAGCTGCATAAATCGATCGCTGTAGTACAAGCTGTTCGTGTGGTATTCATTCTCGATGCCGAAAAGCATTCGCCAACTTTTATTGTCGGGCATTTATTTCTCCGTATGGGTCAAAAGGCTCCTAGTACTATATAACGGCAAACCCTCCTTCGCCAACCGCTCCGCTAAAGCCTCGCGGCTCAAGAAGGCTAAGGAGGGTTATTTTTTCAGAAAAATAAAAAGAGGGTCCGTATGAACCCTCTTTGGGCATTAGCTGAAGCCGATCTTCGGCCTCGTCTCTTTCGAGAGGTAGTTGATATCGTACTCTCCCTCGATGCCTTCGGTCGAAAGCATATCCGCAAGTACCTTTTCATTCGTGGGCAGCTGTTCGTTCTCGTGGATTTTTTCCCGGAGCGCGTTCATGAGGTCTTCGGGCTTAAGCCCTTTTTCCTCTTTGTTGCCGTCTCCGATCCAGCGATTATAGGCGAAGAGCCGCGCGCGCTCGGCAAGGCCGGCGAGCAAGGCTCCCGAAACGAAGAGGTCTTTGAAGCCGAGTATCCTCGACTTTCCCAATTGCCGTACCTCGATGAGCTGGTTCGCGTCCGTTTTCGGATCGAACATTGTTTCAACGCAAGGCAGAATGAGGCCCTCGCGGATCGCTTCCGCGGCGGTCTGTCCCGTGCGGGTAAAGCAGCTCGGATGGAGCGGCAGGGTCGCGGGAAGGTTCAACTCGAGGATCTGGGTCGCGCCTTCTTTCCCGGGGCGGGGAATGCGCTTCTTGAAGTAGAAGCGGCCGTCCCGGATTACCGCCGGATCGATGAGGTCGTCGCGATTTTCGGCGGCGATCAGGAGTATTCTCCGCTTTTCGAGGTGAAATCCGCCGACAAGCGAATTCCACTGAGCGACGTGCGTATTGATCCATGGTGCGTTGTCGCTCATTCCCCGGTGGGGGAACATGGCGCCGAATTCGTCCCAAAGGATGACCAGCAGGTCGCATTCGGGTCCCGACTCGAGGATGAGATGGCGCAGGGCCGCCTCGGTATTTCCCAGCCATTTGTCGAGTAGTTCCGAACCGCGTACGAGGATGAAGCCAACCTTATATTCCTCGCCGAATCGTTCGTGGCATTTTTCGCGGAGTTCGCTTGCGATGCATTCCGCAAGCAGGGTCTTGCCGCATCCCGGGGGGCCGACGAGCCGGCCGCAGACGATGAATGAATCTTCGGTCGCGACCTTAAGGAGGAATTCCTTCGCTCCCACGGGGTCGAGCAGGGGATTGATCGCTTCTTCGCGAAGCTCTTTGATCTCCTTTTCGAGGCCGCGCACCATCGCGAATGTCTTTTTCGGATCGTAGGTGTCGAGCTCTTTTCCGGATGTTTTAATGCCGATCTTTTTTACCGCTATGCCGCCGCGCACAAGGAGATGATTACCTTGCTTCAACTCGGCGACGACAAGCCCTTCCGCCGGCAGGACCATTTGCAGTTCGCCCCGGCAGTTCTTCACTGCGAGCAAATTCCCGTGGAGCGAATCGAACGGCAAAAGCTCGCCCAGCTCCGCCAGATCGGCGCTTGCGTGAACGACAACCTTGCCCGAAGCGATCCACAGCGTCTGTCCGCTCTTGAGGGAGTCGAGGTCGATATCTGTTCCGTCAAAGTGGGATTTCGCAAGCACATATACAAGATTCGCACTGCCGCCTTCGATCTCGATGACCCTCTTTTCTTTGTGGATGATCTTTACAAAGTAAGCGAAAGACCACGGAGCTGCCGCGATCTCGTCAAGTTGTTGGGAGGCTTCTTGAAGCCTGTCCGCAAGTTCGTCGATGATCTTTTCCTGCTCTTCCAGTTTTTTTTCGTTTTCTTTATTCGCTGTGCCGAGCAGCTTGAGCTGCATCCGCAAGGCCGCGATCTTCTGTTCCAGTTCCGGTCGATCGTTCGGAGGAGCCATTTTCCACCTCTCTATCTGGACTCAATTTTCTACTGTTCAGTATAGAGCCCATCTTAAGAACAGGCAATTGCCTGCTTGCTTATGGCGGGCTCATCGTGTCCGAAGGAAGGCCGAGACGGCCTTTTCCGCCTCTGTGGCGGTCCGGATCCAGCCTATTCCCCCATCCCGCTTAAACCAGGTCATCTGGCGCTTCACGTAATTCAAGATCGCTCGTTCGAGCTCCTCCACCATCTGCGCTTTTGTAAGGTTGCCTTCGAGATAGCGGTTCACGAAACGATACTCGAGGCCAAGGCCTTCGAGCCGCCGCGAACCGACACCGTTTTTTCTGAGGCGTGCCACCTCCGCTATCATGCCTTGCCGCAGCCGGGCATGAAGCCGCTTGCGGATGTTCGTTCTCAATTTTTCGGGCGGCAACGTGATGCCGAGCTTCAGGATGTCGTACGCTGATTTCTTTTGGAGCGCTTCTTCGCGCGAGGGGACCGGTTTTTTTGTAGCGTTGATAATTTCAAGCGCGCGGATCAGGCGGTGCTTGTTGTATCGATCGATGTG
>JBGPNL010000002.1:0-21326 GCA_041487555.1 Minisyncoccia bacterium
AAAAAGAAGGCGCGCTCTAAAACAATGAATGAAGTTACATTCGTACAAGCCAAAAAAATCGTCATCATTCTTGCGGCCATTATCGTTGTTTTGCTCGGCGTGCTTTTATTCGTCCCTGCGGCAAAAAGCCCCGCGGTGCCGACTTTACCAGGTGGCGGATCCGCATCGCAGCCGGCGATATCGCTCGATGGCCGTCTGCGCGTCGTCTCGCCTGTGGCCGATGAAGTTGTTGTTTCGCCCGCGACGATCTTGGGAACCGTGACCGGCGGCGGATGGTTCTTCGAGGCCTCTTTCCCCGTGAAGATTTTGGATGGTGACGGAACGGTTCTTGGCCAAGGTATTGCGCAGGCGGGCGGCGAGCCCGGCGGTTGGATGTCCACGGGCACGGTGCCGTTTACGGCGAAGATCGATTTCAAGGCGCCGATGTCTTTAACGGGGATCATTTTACTCGAAAAAGATAATCCCTCCGGTCTTCCGCAGAATGCCGGAGAATTGCGTGTCCCCATACGCTTTAAATAAATTGGTAATGAATCCCGTTAGAGATAACTCATCTATGCCTAACACCTTTTTCATGAAACAGATAACAAGCCGTGCGCATTCGTCATGCGTCATAATTACGGAAACGCCTGCCTGCGCAGACAGGCAAAGCGTTTCCTATCTCTAACGGGATGAAAATCGTTTTTGCGACCCATAATCAAGGAAAAGTGAATGAACTGCAGGAAATGTTCATCGATTTTTCGATTGAAATCGTGAGTATGGATGATGTCGGTATTTACGACGACGTAGTTGAGGATGGGAAGACTCTTGAGGAAAATGCCGCGAAGAAGGCGCTTTTTGTCGCCGACAAGATGAGGCGGACGGATTGGGTTTTGGCCGACGATTCGGGTATCTTTATCAAGGCCCTGGACGGCGCTCCGGGAGTGCTCTCTGCGCGATGGGCCGGCGAAGGGTTGCCGGAGGAAAAAATCGTTGCCTATACGCTCGCGAGAATGAAATTTGTCACGCCCGAAGAACGGAACGCGTATTTCGAGTGCGTGATGGTGCTCGTCGAGCCGGGGAACGGCAAACGCGTTTCATTCACCGGCAGGGTAGATGGCATGCTTGCCACGGAACCGCGCGGGGAGGCACACCCGAAACTTCCGTACGACGTCATTTTTTCCCCTGATGGTTTTGGCGGGAAAACATTCGCCGAGGTTTCAAGCGAAGAAAAAAATGGCGCGAGCCATCGTGGCCGGGCCGTAGAGCAGGTGCAGTCGTTTCTTATCGATAAAGGCATTTTGAAGTCGAGAGAGGAATAGCGCGCCTAGATATCTGCGGAAGATGAGATACATCGGTGACACTTCGGTGTTACCAGATGACCTACAAATTTCGGTTCAATAATCGGGGCAAGACGAGGTATGCTGGGCACAACATGCCTACCTCCCATATCCTGCCGGGGGCGATGGAACTCGCCCGCATTCCCACCCTCAGCAAAGAGGCGAAGAAACGACTTGCCTGGTTCGACTGGTACCGTGCGAACGGTGAGAATGCCACTCGGACCTGCCGCCATTTCGGCATTAGCCGCGAATGCTTCTACGAGTGGAAACGGAGATACGATCCGTTCCATCTTGCTTCGCTTGAAGAAAAGAGCCGCGCGCCAAAAAAGACGAGATCGTGGGAGGTATCACGCATGGAAGAGTTCCGCATTCTGCGGTTGCGACGTGCCCACATCCGGTGGGGCAAGATGAAACTCAGGATTTTGTACGAACAGGAATACGGATCACCCATCTCGTCGTGGAAAATCCAGCGTGCGATCGAGAAGCACCAGTTGTACTTCCATCCAAAGAAGACGGAAGCCCTACGCAAGAAACGCAAGGCAAACCAGCCTAAGAAGCGCATCACGGAACTCGTGAAAGAACAAAGGACGGGGTTCCTCGTCGCCCTGGACACCATCGAGCGCCATGCGGCAGGATACAAGCGCTATATCCTGACCGGTATCGATATCCATTCGAAGATCGCCTTCGCGCGGATGTATCCCACAAAGCACTCCAAACATGCCGCCGACTTCTTGAAACGAATCAACTACCTGTTTGACGCGAAGATCGAGAATCTCCAGACGGACAACGGATCAGAATTCGCGAAGTACTTCCGTGAAGCGGCGGCGCAACTGTCCCTTCCGCACTACCACTCGCGTCCCCGGACGCCAAAAGACAATCCGGTAGACGAACGTTTCAACGGGACCATTGAGCGTGAATTTCTCCAGATGGGAAATATGGTGACCGACTGCGCCGTGTTCAACAGGAAGATCACCGAGTGGCTCATCGAGTACAATTTCAAAAGACCCCACCAGACACTTGGCTACCAGGTACCGGTCGAGTACCATTACAAGAATCAGAAAGTGTCACCGATGTACCCTTCCAGGACAGCCTATTGACTAATTTTTGATCTTGCCCTACCATAACAGGGATCTCTTTAATGGCCCCCACAAAGACGATTTCACAAAGAGGGTAGGGGTTTCACAAGGATAGCAGCGATTCCAATCGCCGGGCTAGTCCTTGGCGGTTTTTTATTGTTAGCGACACGAATGTTTCGAATTACATCCGAATATCTCGAATGCAAAGTATCCTATTCGCGGCATTCGAATGCGTTCGTAGATTCGAATCGCGTATAAACACATGTTTATCGTAGGAAAAAAATCTATCATGACGCAGATTTGGAAGGGCGACGCAGTCGTTCCTGTTACGGTGGTCGTTGCCACGCCTAACAAGGTGTCTTTGGTGCGCACGAAAAAGCGCGACGGCTACGAGGCAGTGCAGCTCACGGCCGGGAAAAAGAAATTGGAATTCCGGCAGAAAGGTTCTTTGAAGTTCGACATTGCGCAATACGCGGAGGGCGCGGAAATTACCGTTGATGCATTTAAGGAAGGCGACAAGGTGCGCGTTGCAGGCTACAACAAGGGCCGCGGATTCCAGGGCGTGGTAAAACGACATGGCTTTCATGGCGGACCAAAAACGCACGGCCAGAAGAACCGCTATCGCGCACCGGGCTCGATCGGCTCGACCGCGTTCCAGCGCGTCGTCCCGGGCAGGCGCATGGCCGGCCGCATGGGCAACGAGCGCATCACGGTAAAAAATTTGGTGGTTGCGGGAGTAGATAAAGAAAAAAACCTTTTATTCATCCGGGGCGCGGTCCCGGGAGCAAAGGGCGGTATATTAGAAATTTCTAAGTCCTAATTCCTAATTGACCTAAATAAATCCCAATGATCAATTTCGAAAATTAGACATTAGTCATTTTTTAGAAATTAGATCAATTAGAAATTAGAAATTCATGACCACAGACGTCTACAATTTGAAAAATGAGAAAGTCGGCACAGTGGATCTGCCCGACGCCATCTTTGGCGCGAAGTGGAATCCTGTTTTGGTAAAGCAGGTTGTTGAAGCGCAACTCGCAAACAAGCGGCGCCCCTGGGCGCACGCGAAGACGCGCGCAGAAGTGCGCGGCGGAGGCAGAAAGCCATGGAGGCAGAAGGGAACCGGTCGCGCGCGGCACGGCTCGACCCGATCACCGCTCTGGGTAGGCGGCGGGAAATCGCACGGCCCGAATAAGGAGCGTGATTACAGCGAAAAAGTGAACAAGAAGATGAAGCGCGCGGCGCTCTTCTCGGCCCTGTCGAAGAAACTGAAGGACGGAGAAATAAAGGTATTTGAATCCATTACCGTCGAAGCTCCGAAGACGAAGCATCTCGTGGCTATTTTGAAACCACTTTTGGCTATGAAAAAGACGCAGAAGAAATTCGACACGCTCCTCATCGCGAGCACGGATAATAAGAACGTCATGCGCGCAATCTCAAACATTCCCAAGGCGCAGGCGTTGCACGTTGAGTCGCTCAATGTGTATGATCTTTTGAACCACAAGAATATATTCGTCGAAAAAGCCGCGGTCGCGGGATTAAGTAAACATTTCAAAGCATAATTATCATGGCCGATATTTTCATAATCAAAAAACCGTGGATCACCGAGCGTGCCACCGATCTTACAAAGATGGGCAAGTACGTGTTCCTCGTAAAATCGGATGCCACAAAGCCGGAAGTAAAAAAAGCGGTGAAGGAAATCTATAAAGTTGACGTGACTGCGGTCAATATGGTTACCCGTCCCGACAAAAAAAAGCGGATGGGGCAGAACATGGGCCGCCAGGCTGGATTCAAAAAAGCAATCGTCACGCTTAAGGCCGGACAAAAAATAGATCTCCAATAGCATGTCAATCAAATCCTATTCTTCACATACGCCTTCGCGCCGCAGCATGACGAACGTGCATTACGGCGGCCTCAGCAAAAAGGTAAAGCCGCACAAGCCGCTTTTAAAGATGTTAAAGAGCCACTCGGGAAGAAATTCCCAGGGCAGAATTACGATGCGCCATCAGGGCGGCGGTGTGAAGCAGCTTTACCGCATGGTGGATTTCCGCCAGACGGAATTCGTGAACGTGCCCGGAAAAGTGGAAACGCTCGAATATGATCCGTACCGCACGGCATTCATCGCGAAAGTTTCGTACAAGGGAAGCCTCCGTTACATTTTGGCGCCGCACGGACTCGCGGTCGGGGACACTATTATTACTTCGGAAGCCGCGCCCTTGAAGCCCGGCAACCGTTTGATGCTCAAGAATATCCCAATCGGCTATCAGGTGTATAATGTAGAGCTTACGCCGGGGAAGGGCGGCCAGATGACGCGTTCTGCGGGATCGTACGTGGAAGTGCTCGCGAATGCCGATGGCTATACCGATCTCAAGCTTTCTTCGAGCGAAATCCGCCGCGTGTTGTGGAGCAATTATGCTTCGCTCGGCCAGGTTTCGAATCCGGAGCATAATTTGATCACTATCGGCAAAGCGGGACGCTCGCGCTGGCTTGGCATTCGCCCGACCGTGCGCGGCAAAGCCATGAACCCGGTTGACCATCCGTACGGCGGCGGCGAAGGCAGCCAGCCAAGAGGCACGCGGAAACCAAAGACGAAATGGGGCAAGGTGACGGGCGGACACAAGACCCGCAACCGAAAGAAATGGTCCAATCAATTAATACTTTCACGCAGGAAAAAATAAAAAAAGAGCGCCTATAAAAACGCCCGAAGATTATATTTAAAACGGCCAAACCATGACAAATCCATTACTTATAAACCAAACTGCAAAAATAGTAGCGGCAACGCCGAGCACAAGCCCGACTAAGAATTGCCAACAAAGAAGCTCATCGTTTTTATCTTCTACTACGTTTTCCACGGCAACCTCCTTACAAATGGCTAAAATAATGTTATAACTTACTATTAATCATGTCCAGAAGCCTTAAAAAGGGTCCATTCGTCGATCCAAAATTATTGAAGAAGATTTCCAAACTGGGAGCCGACAACGCCACAGTCGTGAAGACGTGGTCGCGCGCGTCCGAAATTTCTCCGGAAATGGTAGGATATACGTTCGGCGTGCATAACGGGAAGATCTTCGTCGAAGTGAAGGTAAGCGAGGAAATGGTGGGACACCGGCTAGGAGAATTCTCGCCGACGAGGAAGTTTACGCGCCACGGCGGCAAGATCCAGAAGGAACTTGAATCCAAAGCCGCGAGCGCAGCAGCACCGGCCGTTCCGGCAGCTCAAGCCAAAAAGTAACTAAAAACTGAAGACCAAAAACAAAAAACACGACACATGGCCAAGATACAAATAAATGTTAAAAAGTCTTTAGTCTTAAGTCTTAAGTTTTAAGTCAACCATGAATAAACAAACCGCAACATTACATTATCTGCGCATGACACCACGAAAGGTGCGTTCTGTCGCCAACCTCATCAAGGGCCTTCCCGTGGCCGAAGCCGAGGCGCAGCTTTTGAACATCCGGTTACGCGCGGCGGTTCCGCTTTTGAAACTTTTGCGTTCAGCGGTGAGTAATCTGAAGAACAACAAGCGCATGAGCGAGGAAAAATTTTTCATTGAATCGTTGCGCGTTGACGGCGGTCCGATGTTGAAGCGCGGCCTTCCGCGCGCGCGCGGCATGATGTCGCCGATCCAGAAAAAGATGAGCCACGTGATGCTCGTGTTGGCGGAGAATCCGAATGCGGCGCCCTCGAGGTTCACTATTGTGGTCACGAAGAAAACAAAACAGCCCCCCGAAGAGGAAAAATCCATAAAGAAAGACCGCGTCGTAAAAGCCGAAAAATCGGAAGGGGCGAGGGCGAAAAAGTCGAGCTTCTTTAGGCGGATGTTTAACCGCAAAGGGTTCGCCAAGTAAAATCATGAATAATGAATTACGAATTATGAATAAAGGAAAATACAACACGGGAGCCGCGGCATTCGAGTGCCATCCATTATCCATTATTCATTATTCCTAATTCCACTTACTATGGGACAAAAAATTCATCCATTATCATTCAGGTTGGGCATAACGAAGAACTGGCCGGTTCGCTGGTTTGCCAAAGGAAAATACGGAAAGTATTTGGAAGAGGACGAAGCGATTCGCAAGGTGATTTGGTCTAAGATCAACCAGGCCGGGATTTCCGCGATCGAGATCGAGCGCACGGGCGCCAACTTGAAGATCTACATCAAGGCGGCAAAGCCGGGCTTTATCATCGGCCGCGGCGGCAAAGGCATCGAAGACCTGAACAAAGCCATTGAGGCGGCTTTAAAGAAAGTGCGAAAGGCCACAAAGATCGTCGGGGGATTGAGCGTGAATGTCGAAGAACTCAAGCGTTCCGAAGTTGCGGCGCCGTATGTTGCGCAGCAGCTCGCGTGGGACCTCGAAAAGCGCATGCCATTCCGCAGGACGATGAAGAAATCCATCGAAAATCTCATGCAGAATAAGGACGTGAAGGGCGCGAAGATCTTTTTATCCGGCAGGCTTGACGGTAACGAGATTGCACGGCGCGAATGGCTCTCGCGAGGATCCTTGCCGCTCCAGACGTTGCGTGCGGATATAGACTACGGCACGGCGACCGCGTTCACGACCTACGGCACGATTGGCATCAAGGTGTGGCTCTATAAAGGCGAAATCTTCGATAAAGAACAAAAAGAAGAGCGGAAACCGATGCCGCCATCACGAAGGTAAAAAACCATGTTAATACCAAAGAAAGTAAAACATCGTAAGTGGCAGAAGGGGCGCTCAAAGGGCCGCCAGGTTGAAACACGCGGTATCACGCTGAATTACGGCCAGTATGGGCTGAAGGCGCTTGAATCCGCCTGGCTCAATTCCCGGCAGATCGAAGCGGGAAGAAAAACGATCACGAACTTCATGAAGCGAAGCGGCAGGCTTTGGATCCGCGTGTTTCCTGATAAGCCGATTACGCTCCAGGCGCCCGAGAAAACACTCGGTGGAGGCAAAGGTTCCGTTGACCACTATGTATTCCCCGTAAAGCCGGGCAGGATTATTTTCGAAATCGATGGCGTTACCAAAGAAATGGCAGCCGAAGCGTTGCGCCTTGCCGGCCACAAGATGCCTTTTAAGAGCAAGATGGTTACAAAATAACATGCGACACGAATGCCTCAAATTACATCCGAATACCCCGAATAAAAAAGCATTCTATTCGCGGCATTCGAATGCATTCATAGATTCGAATCACGCAAAATAACATGAAAAAAAGAGAGATACAAGATTTAAAAAATAAGCCGGTCGCGGAACTCCACGCGATGATAAAGGAGGGCAGGGCGCGAATGCACACGCTCCAGTTTGACTTGGCGGCGGGCAAGGTGAAGGATGTAAAAGAATTGCGGAGCTTGCGGAAGGATATCGCCCGCGCGCTCACCTTCATCCGCCAGGCCGAGACCGAAACAAAAGGCAAGAAATAAAAACCATGGAAAACGATAAAGCAAAAAAAACAAGGAAGCTCAATGGACGTGTTGTAAGCGACAAGATGCAAAAGACGCGCGTCGTTGAGGTCGCCACCTTCAAGAAGCACCCGAAGTACCTCAAGTACTATAAAGTGAACACCCGTTTCAAGGCCCATGACGAGAACAACGAGTACCACGTCGGCGATAACGTGGTCATGGAAGAAACGCGGCCTTTGTCGAAAGAAAAGCGGTGGAAAATAGTTTCCAAAGCGTAATTTACCCATATGATACAAGAACGATCCATTTTAAAAGTAGCCGACAATAGCGGAGCAAAGACCGTGCGTTGTTTCCGCATTTTGGGCGGCACGCGCAGGCGCTATGCCCGTATCGGAGATATCGTTGTCGCTTCGGTACAGGTTGCGGAACCACGCAAGACCGTAAAGAAGAAAGATGTGGTGAAGGTGCTTGTCGTCCGGTCGCGGGCGCAGATGCACCGGAAGGACGGTACGTACGTACGCTTCGATGATAATGCCGTGGTGCTCGTTGATGCGAAAAAAGAACCGGTGGCGACCCGTATTTTCGGCCCGTTGCCGCGCGAGCTCAAGGAAAAAGGTTTCGAGAAATTAATGACGATGGCGGAGGAAATCGTATGAAGCGACACGAATACCACAAATTACATTCGAATGCCGCGAATAGGGCAAAATTCTATTCGGAGCATTCGGATGCATTCGTAGATTCGAATCGCGTAAAATAATATGGATATCAAAAAGGGCGATACAGTCAAAATATTGCAGGGGAAAGATCGCGGCAAAACCGGGACCGTATTAAAAGTGTTTCCGGAAGAAGGACGGATCTCCGTGGAGAGTTTGAATATTTTCAAGAAACGATCCCGTCCCACAAAACAGGGCCAAAAAGGAGAGACTGTTTCCATCCCGAGGCCATTTCCGGCATCAAAAGCGCAGGTCATCTGCGGAAGTTGCAAAGAAGCAACCCGCATAGGGCATCGCATGGAAGGAAATATAAAGGTCCGCTACTGCAAGAAATGCGAAGCGAAGATATAACCTTTCAAGCTTACGATTTACACGCATATGGAACACAAAACTCATAAAACCGAACATAACATAAACATCCCGCGCTTCCTCGAGAAGATTGTGATTGACGTGGGCGTGGGGCGTTTGAGCTCGCAGCCGAATTTCGAGGAGAAGGCGCTCGTACAGGTGATGGCGGATATCGCGAACGTGACCGGGCAGCAGCCGCAAGTTCGCCGCGTGGGCAAATCGATCGCCGGATTCAAGGTTCGCGAAGGCCAGGTGGTAGGCGTGCGGGTAACGCTGCGCCGCAAGAAAATGGTTGATTTTTTCGCGCGTTTGATTAAAATAGTGTTACCTCGGGTACGGGACTTCGGAGGGCTTGAACCCTCGATAATTGATGCGGGTGGCGTTTTGAATGTCGGCCTCAAGGAACATTCGGTGTTCCCAGAGATCAACCCCGAAAAGTCGCCGCTCAATTTCTCCCTGGGCATCAGTATCGTGCCGAGGAATAAAGATCGCGAGGGAGCCCTTAAAACTTTTAGGGAACTGGGGGTTCCGTTAAAAATAACTAAAGACAAAAAACTGAAAACTTAGGACAAACGACAAAAATGCAAAAGTTTTTAGTCATTAGTTATAAGTTATAAGTCAATTTTATGGCAAAAGAATCAGTCATCGCTCGAGGCAAAAAAGCACCAAAATTCAGCACGCGCATCGTGAGGCGGTGTTTCCGTTGCGGGAGGAAGCGCGGCTATATGCGCGAATTCAATCTGTGCCGCATTTGCTTCAGAGAAATGGCAAGCCGGCAGCAAATCCCGGGGGTAAAAAAAGCATCATGGTAGAATAACGAATCAAGAATAATGAATAAAGGAAAATCAGCGAAAAAGTAGCAAAGAAACCCCATTATTCATAATTCATCATTCCAAATAAAATGTACTACGACCTTTTAACAAAAATTAAAAATGCCGAGCAGGCGAAGAAAGAAGGGCTCACCACTCCATTTTCAAAGATGGATTTTGCGGTTGCGAAAATTCTTGCCCAGGCCGGCTATATTAGCGACGTGCAGAAAAAGACGACCGGCCGCGTGGATTCGCTTGAGATCAAACTGCCGAAGGGAAAAGATGCGCGGATAATCAGCGGCGTGAAAATTATAAGCAAGCCGAGCCGGAGAATATACATCAAATCCCAGAATTTGAAACTCGTGAAGCAGGGATACGGAATCGCCGTGATCTCGACTTCGAGCGGAGTAATGAACAACAAAGACGCGAGAAAAGCGAAGGTCGGCGGAGAATATCTATTTGAAATATGGTAAAATTCTGAATTACTAATAAAGAATAATGAATAAAGGAAAATCAGTAAAAAGACAGCAAACCAATTCCATCATTCGTTATTCATAATTCATCATTCCAAACAAAATGAGCCGCTTAGCAAAAAAACCAGTTATGTTAATCGCGGGAGTGACCCTGAAAGATGAGGGCGGATTTCTCGTGGTAAAAGGAACGAAAGGAGAGATCAAACTTAAGAAAAACAGTCATGTGACGGTAACCGTAGAGGGCGACAAGATTTGGGTGAAAGAGGCCGACGAAGGCGCCGAAGCGGCGGTGGGAACGGTCTGGGCGCTCGTGAGGAATGCGATCAAGGGAGTTTCCGAAGGTTTCAATAAATTTCTTGATATCGAGGGGATCGGTTACCGCGTGGTACTCGAAGGAAAGGAACTCGTGCTTTTCCTGGGGTATGCCTTGCCGGTAAGGATGCCGATACCGGAGGGCGTTGCGATCAAGCTCGAGAAGAGTTCCATCGAAATAATAGGGATCGATAAAGATCTTGTCGGCCGCGTTGCGGCGGAGATCCGGTCATTGAAGAAACCTGAACCCTACAAGGGGAAAGGCATCCGCTATCGCGGAGAGATTGTGAAGCGTAAGGTCGGCAAGAAAGCTGGAGCAACGGCCGGAGCGGCCTAGACCGCGAAGAACGAATAAAGAATAATGAATAAAGGGAAATCAGTAAAAAGACAGCAAACTAATTCCATTATTCGTTATTCATAATTCATCATTCCAAACAAAATGAATCCAAGAAAAAAATTAAATGATGTACGGGCGCGGAGGACGACGAGAAATCGCGCGAAGATTTTCGGCACCGCAAAGCAGCCGCGACTCGCGGTTTCCCGGAGCAATCGTTTCATCTATGCGCAGCTCATCGACGATGAGAAGTCGCATACGCTCGTGCACGCTTCCGGCAAGGAAGTGATGAAGGGCGGGAAAGCGCTTCCTAAATCGCAGGCCTCGAAGCTGGTCGGCGAATTGATCGCGAAGCGGGCTGTCGAGAAAGGGATCAAATCTGCGGTGTTCGATCGACGCGGTTACAAATACCACGGCCGCGTAAAAGCGCTGGCTGATGGAGCGCGCGCCGCGGGGCTCAAGATTTAAAACTACGAATCACGAATAAAGAATAATGAATAAAGGAAATCATCGAAGCGGTAAAAATAAAAACTCCATTATTCGTTATTCATAATTCATCATTCCAAACAAAATGTTCAAACGTCCAGATAAAATTCAAAAAAGGGAGGAATTCAAGGAGAAGATGCTTGATCTTCGCCGTGTAACGCGCGTCGTTGCGGGCGGAAAGCGTTTTCGTTTCCGCGCGACACTCGTTATCGGGGATGAAAAAGGCAGGGTCGGCATCGGAGTCGCGAAGGGTCTTGATGTGCAGCAGTCGCTTGCCAAAGCGAAGAGCGCAGCGAAGAAAAATATCATTACCATTCAGATCAGGGACGGACGAACTATCGCGCATGAAGTATATGCGAAATTCAGCGCCGCAAAAGTACTCTTGAAGCCCGCAAGCGTGGGTCACGGTCTCCGCGCGGGAGGCGCGGTACGCTCGGTCTTGGCATTGGCTGGCGTGAAAGATGCCACGGCAAAGTGCCTCGGCAGGACGCCGAACAAGCTTACGAATGCGCTCGCGACCCTTGAGGCGCTCCGCAAACTGCAGACCAATAAAATACACAATTAATTTTTACCATGCAATCCCATTAGAAACCCTGCCTACCGGCAGGCGGGCGCGATCGCTTTATTTAATCACACATATCATATATAATGAGCAATCAATCCAATACACAAAATAATTATTGCAAATCGCTGATCGCGATCTGCTTCTAACGGGATGCAATTACATCAAATCGGTTCCACGAGGCAGAAGAAAACGCAGCGGATCGGCCGCGGAGGCAAGCGGGGAAGCTATTCCGGCCGCGGTGTAAAAGGGCAGGCATCCCGTTCGGGACGCAGGCTTCGCCCGGCCGAGCGCGATCTTATCATCCGCCTGCCGAAGCGGCGCGGTTTTGCGAACAAGCCGAAATCGGCAAAAGCGCATATCTTCAATCTTGGAGAACTTTCGAACGCACTGAAACTTTTGAAAGCCAAGGGGCCGTTCGCCCTTACAGTGGACGTTTTGAAAGCAGCCGGACTCTTACCGATGCGTTTTCGCGGCGAAGTGAAATTATTGGGAGATGGCGAAGTGAGCGCGGCGCTCAATGTCTCGGGAATAAAAGTATCGGAGAACGCGCGAAAGAAGATCGTACGGGCCGGCGGCAAGGTAAACGAATAATGAATCGCGAATAATGAATAAAGGAAACCATCAAAACAGTAAAAATCAAAACCCCATTATTCGTTATTCATAATTCTTAATTCAATCTCAAAATGAACAGATTCCTCTCCATATTCAAGGTCAAAGATCTCCGCAACAAGATTCTTATCGTTGTGGGGCTTTTGGCCGCCTACCGGCTCTTGGCCGCAATTCCAATTCCGGGAGTCGATGCTTTAAAGCTGCAGGATTATTTCGGCAAGAACCAGCTTTTGGGCTTCCTCAACTTTTTCTCCGGCGGCGGCTTGGTGAATTTGTCGGTTGTGATGTTGGGCGTTGGTCCGTATATCACGGCGACCATCATCATGCAGCTCCTCACGATCATCTTCCCGAAGTTCAAGCAGATGTATTACGAAGAAGGTGCGCGCGGCCAGGCAAAATTCAACCAGTATTCCCGCATCATCACCATCCCTTTGGCCATGGTGCAGGCTTACGGATTTTTAACACTTCTCATTTCCCAGGGCGTCATCAACCGGCCTGATTTCTTCAGCATGTTCCGCAACGTGATGGTGGTTACGGCGGGTTCCATGCTCGCGTTATGGCTTGGCGAGCTCATCAGTGAAGAAAAAGTGGGGAACGGGATATCGCTCATCATCTTGGCGGGTATCGTGAGCCGTTTGCCGAACACGATCGGCCTGGCGCTTGCTTCGTATACCCCGGGTCTGCTCCCCACCTATGCCGGCTTCCTTATTATCGCGGTGCTTCTCGTCGGCGGCATTGTGTATCTGAATGAGGGCGAGAGAAAAGTTCCCGTTGCCTATGCACGCCGCGTGCGCGGCATGAAGATGTATGGGGGAGCTTCGAGCTATCTGCCGCTCAAGGTGAACCAGGCAGGCATGATCCCGCTTATCTTCGCCATCTCCGTGCTTCTCTTCCCGCAGTTTCTGGCGCAGGTAACCACGCTCTTTTCCCCGAGCCTCGCCGTGAAGCTGAACGGCTACATTTCCGGATTTCTCGCGAACCAACTTTACTACGGGATCTTCTATTTCGCCCTTGTCTTCGCGTTCACCTATTTTTACACGGCGATCACATTCAATCCCGAAGAGGTGTCGAAGAACCTACAGAAGAGCGGTGGATTCATTCCCGGTATTCGTCCCGGAGAGGCAACTGAGGCATATTTTGCGCATGTCGTGAAGCGGACGACGTTTTTCGGCGCGGCGTTCCTAGGGCTTATCGCCATTCTGCCGCTTCTTATCCAATGGATAACGAAGGTGCAGGTGCTTACCGTTTCGGGTACCGCGCTTTTGATCGTTGTCGCGGTTGCGCTCGAGACCATGCGGCAGGTAGATTCGCAGTTGACCGTTCGTGAATATGAGGGCATTGAGTGACGCTCGGCGCAGATTTTTCGCGGCATAGCCAAAAGGCCTAATGCCGCGAAAATGCGCCTCGCTTCTGTGGAATAATGCGATTCCGCCTGCTGGCGAAATCGCCTTCTTATGTCATCCTGAGCTCTGCGAAGGATCTCCTACGTAGCATTTCCTTTGTCGTCATCGCTTAAAGCGGGATCCAAACTTTTGTTTTATCACGTTGTTTGCTAAACTGAATCCAGCGTTTTTGAGAGGAGGATCGGTAATGAAGACTTGGAAAGTTACCCTGCTTGGATTTTTTGTTTCGTTTTGTATCGTTGGATGTGATCAAAAATCAACTCATAAGGTAGCGGCAACTCCTGCGGCGCCCGCGAACCTCGGGATCGCAGAATCTACACCTGAAGGATTCCTCGTGCAAGATTACATCGTAAAGCAACAGCGCGATGTGCCGAGGTATATCGATGATGCAATGCGCAAACTTCACGATGAATGGGGAAATAAAAAGGGCGAAGATGGCTGGTTTGGCGCCGTGTATTCCGAACCCATCGGCGATTCACCGGGATTCCATTGGACCGTTGCCGTGATTACCGACTTCGACAAAGAGCTTTCAATGTCTTGCCGGGCGGTTTATCTTGTCCGCAAAATAGGTGGAGAGGAATTTGTCAGTCCCATTGAGCGGCTTGTGGTTTTGACAGATGAAAGTCAGAGACATTTTTACGGCTGGAAGATCGGAGTTCCCGAAACGAAATCCGGTGACAGGATCTTAATCGTGATGAGCATAACCGGAAAGGCAAAAATCCCGGCCGATGCAAAGCGTATCTTGTACACGAAAGTTAACTGATTTACTTACCGTAATAGGGGCGCGACAAATTCGCGCCTTTTTTTATTCTTTGTTAGAATGAGTGTATGAAAAAAATAGCCGTTATTTTTTACGGGCCGCCGGGATCGGGCAAGGGGACGCAGGCGAATCTTTTGATGCAGCGCGGTGAGGTGATCCACTTCGATACGGGGAGGTTTCTTGAGGCGATTTTTTATGATCCAAAACGGCAGCATGAAAAAGCAGTGCAGCGGGAGAAGAAGCTTTTTGAGACGGGGATACTTATTACCCCGAGCTTTGTTACCGGCGAGATTGTTAAAGAAGTGAAGAGAATGGCCGCTGCGCAATGGGGGCTCGCTTTCAGCGGTTCGCCGCGCACGATGTATGAAGCGGAGCGAGTATATCCGATCCTCGAAAAGCTCTACGGCAAAAAGAATATTTACGTCTTCCGCCTGTTCATTCCGCCCGCCGATTCGATCAAAAGGAACAGCAACCGGCGCATTTGCCTTGTGTGCGGGGCGATCATGCTTTCCGCATATCATCCCATGAAGTCGCCGAAGCACTGCCCGGTCTGCGCCGGGCCGTTGTATCGCAGAACCCTCGACAAGCCGGAAATCATCAAAAAGCGCCTCATGGAATATCGCGAACGAACGGAGCCGATCTTCGCGTACGCAAAAAAGCGCGGCCACAAGATACGCGTGATCGATGCGCGTCCCGCGCCTTATGTTATTTACAAGAAGATCATTGCTCAATTGCCCAAACACTAGGGATTTATTGCAACCCCCGATGATGTTATTAAAGTCTGCGGAGCAGATCGAAATCATGGCCGAGGGCGGGCAGCGGCTCGCGCGCGTGCTTAGGGCGTTACGTGATGCGGTCCGGCCGGGAATAACGACGAAGTCCCTCGACGAACTTGCCTACAAGTTGATCAAAGATTCCGGCGCGGAACCGGCATTTTTGAATTATCGGCCAACGGGCGCGGCGCGGGCATATCCTGCAACGTTATGCGCCTCGGTGAATGATGGGGTGGTGCACGGGATCCCTTCGGCGTATGTGATTAAAGATGGAGACGTGGTGAAGCTCGACCTTGGCTTGAAACACAGGGGATTTTATCTCGATTCCGCGATAACGGTGGGAGCGGGAAAAATAACTCGTGAAGCGAAAAAGCTCATCGACGTGACGCGGGATGCTCTGGAGCTCGCAATCCGCGAAGCGCAGCCTGGCAAAACGCTCGGAGATGTCGGATACGTCGTTCAGCGATTTGTTGAGAAAAATAAATTTTCCGTCGTGCGCACGCTCACCGGTCATGGCATCGGGAGAGGACTGCACGAGGAACCGCCGGTATTCAATTTCGGCAGGCGCGGCGACGGCGACAAGCTTGTGCCCGGCATGGTGCTCGCGATCGAACCAATGGTCGCCGTGGGGTCCGGCGCCACGCGCACCCTCCGCGATGACAGCTTTGTGACCGCCGATGGGTCGCTCGCGGCGCATTTCGAGCATACGGTTGCCATCACCGAAAAAGGGCCGAAGATTTTGACGCAGTAGCGCTCTATCGCTGCGTTATTCACTAACACTGGCTTTTTTGTCGTAAATAATGTATACTATGTTTTAGAAATCATTTCGTACGCGATACGTTTGACATTGCGAATAAGGAAGGAAAACCGATGCGAAAATGGCTTATCACCTGCATTACCCTGCTGCTTTTGTGTGCAGTCGGAGCGCGTGCGCAGGAACCACCGAAACAGCAATCGGAAAGCGGCCAGTTGACCCGGGATTGCAGAGCGCAACATGATCCCAGTAAACCCAGGGCCGATCGCCTGCAACAGGATTCATTGTTATTGCTCATCGGGTGTATCAACGGAGAGTTTGTAAAGGTGCAGCCCAAGCAATCGTTGCTATGCGATCAAGGCAAGGTCGTCCACCTCAAGGTGGAAGAACTGCCGAAAGTTGACGCGAAGAAAAGCGAAAATTTGAACGAAGGATCCATACGGGTCGTTTCGAAGAAGGGCTGCCAAACCGGCAGCGGCGGTACCCTTCAGATCGTCGGGCAGTCGCTCGGCACAGGTCTTGCGATCGACGTCGACAAGGGCACGATCCGTATTGATCTGAATGGCGGTACGGGCAAGAAGAAGGGTGCCTGGAAAGATCATGTGCAGATCGGAGTGGGCGGCGCAGGCGGAGGCCGGACCGTTCCTCTCGGCCAGAAGACCACTCAGCCGAAATCCGATCCGATAAACGATCCACCCGGATTAATAATCGCTGCTGCGACCATCGCCGTTGAATTCAACGGGCCGATTCCCGATATAACGCCCGAAGATCTCAAACATATTCTTTTGCCCCTCCTCGCGTTCGCGGACAAACGTTCCGCTGCCGTGCAGTGGATCGATTCGATCGATCCGAAATTCAAGGCAGCGATCGAAAAAAAGGAAATTATCGTGGGGATGGATAAGGACATGGTTCTCGCCATCTACCACGACAAGCCTTCTGATTGCGGGCAAACTGCCTGCATGCAGAGAGAAAAGAACGACCAGGGCGTCGAAGTGGAAACATGGATGTACGGGGGTCCTCCGAATACCCTGTTCATTTATTTCATCGACGGCAAGGTGGATCACATTAATAAGCCTGGCTTCGTCCAGAACAACAGCTAGCCGAATCCCAAACGGTAATCCTCGATCCCATGATCGAGGATTTTTTTATGCTATAATTTTCATAACCCTATGGCTCAGCCTTATCTCTCGATCATTATTCCCGCCTACAATGAAGCGGAGCGGCTTCCTTTGACGCTTGTCGATATGGATAAGCGTTTGAGCAACGAAGAATATTCATACGAAATTTTGGTGGTGAACGACGGTTCGAAGGACAAGACCGCTGATGTTGTGCGCGGGATGGAGAAGATGATAAAGAACTTGAAGCTCATCGACAACACCGAGAACAAAGGGAAGGGCGGCGTCGTGAGGCAGGGAATGCTGCTTGCGAAGGGGAAGATCCGCCTTTTCACCGATGCCGATAACTCGGTTTCGATCGACCAGTTCAATAACATGGCGCCGTATTTCCGCGAGGGATACGACGTAGTTATTTGTTCGCGCGCGATGAAAGGCTCGAAGCTTGATCCGGCGGAGCCTCTCTACCGGCAGATTCCGGGGAAATTGGGGAATCTTTTCATACAAATACTCCTCCTGCCCGGGCTTTGGGACACGCAGTGCGGATTCAAGGCATTCACCGAAGAAGCGGCGGAAAAGGTCTTTCAGGCATCGAAAATTTCGGGCTGGGGTTTCGATGTCGAGACGCTCGCGCTCGCGAAGAAGGTGGGGTGCCGGATCAAGGAAATTCCGGTACATTGGGTAAACGACACGCGCAGCCATGTGAAAGCCTCGGCATACTTGAAGGTGCTTATGGAAACGTGTACCATCCGCTGGTGGCTTTGGACGGGGAAGTATGGTACCATAGGTGAACGGTCTAAAATCGGCGGCATGGGGCAAAAGGATGCCGGGGATCAAAGCCGAAAGCCATAGCTATAAATCAAAAATATAAATGGATCCCGTTAGAGATAGCTCATTTATGTATAAAATCTATATGTCACAAATAATAACAAACAACGCGCATTCGTCCTGCGCTATATTCACGGAAACGCACTGCGTTTCCTATCTCTAAACGGGATGGACAAATACTATCTGAGCAAAGAGCGCCTCGAGGAATTAAAAAACGAGCTTGATGAGCTCAAGAAGAACAAGCGCGTCGAAGTTTCCGACCGTCTGAAGCACGCCAAAGAATACGGCGATCTTTCCGAGAACGCCGAATATGCCGAAGCGCGCGAGGAGCAATCGGTTGTCGAGACCAGAATTTTTGAGCTTGAGGACCTTATAAAGAAGGCTGTCATCATTCAGAAGACCGAGGGTGGAAGTAAGGCGGTAGTGGGTTCGACGGTTACGGCAAAGAAGGGAGACAAAGTGGTAAGCTATATGATCGTTGGTTCCTATGAAGCGCAGCCCGAGGAAGGAAAAGTTTCCGATGAATCACCGATCGGCAAAGCTTTTTTGGGGCATAAGGTAGGAGATGATGTGAGCGTAACGACTCCCGGGGGAGCGGTGGGGTATGTGATAACTAAAATAGAATAGTTTTCATAAGCAAAAAAAATCTTTTGCCTCCCGGGCTCTCTTTAAGTCGGCAAAAGAAGTTTTTTGTTTGTGCTGCAATCCCGGGTTGGATTTGTACCCCGTCATTCTGAGCTTCGCGAAGAATCTCCATGCATGTCATCCCCGCGCAGCCGCCCCGTGCGAGCCTCGCCAAAGGCGGGGCGGGGATCCACGCTTTTATATCGTCATCCTGAGCGAAGCGAAGGATCTCATGGAGATTCCCTGCCTGCCGACAGGCAGGCTCGCAAAGCTCGGAATGACAATGGAGGGTTAGTAATATATAAAAATAAAAAAACGGCGGTCGCGATTGCGAACCGCCGTTCGGGTTTTTCGGTCTCTCGTTAAGCGAGGTCGGCCGGTGCTTCGGTGCCGTGGATAAGCCTCCACATTTCGGAGGTTTTCAACCGATTGCTCGGAGTTTGTTAAGTGAGGGCCTACGAGCTGCCAAAGCAAAGGCTTTTCTTTGATGGGTCTATTCAGCACATTCTTCGCAGGAAAGTCAATATTGCTATGATGCATCATAGCGCTTCATATTTTGAACAGGAGTGTTTTACGGAAGAGTGCTTTTCTAAGTTGGACGATTAATGTTATTATGTTAACAAAACTATGCTCGAAGATCTTATCAAAGAACGCGAGAAAAAGCTCGCCGAATTGAAGAAGGCCGGAATCAATCCGTATCCCAAGAAAACGCCGCGCACGCATACTGTAGGAGAGGCGCATAAGGATTTTTCGGGCCTCGTCGCTTCGGGAGAGGCGGTTTCTCTTGCAGGTAGGCTCACGGCTTTGCGCGATCAGGGGAACATTGTGTTTCTCGACCTTCAGGATGGAACGGGGAAATTTCAGCTTGTAGCCAAAAAAGAAAGTCTTGAGAAATTCGACCTCTGGAAATCGGCGCTTGATATCGGCGACTTTGTGTCCGCGACCGGCACGCTTTTTAAAACAAAAAAGGAGCAAGAGAGCGTGGACGTAAAAGAGCTTACGATGCTTTCGAAATCGCTCCGGCCGATGCCCAGCGAATGGTATGGCGTGGAAAATATCGAAACGCGTCTCCGTCAGCGCTATCTCGATCTGGCATTGAATGAAGAAACGCGCGAGCTATTCAGAAAAAAATCGGTCTTTTGGAACACGTTCCGCAGCGAGCTCGTAAAAAAAGGATTTTTGGAAGTCGAAACGTCGGTCTTGGAGGCAATCCCCGGCGGAGCGGATGCGGAACCGTTCAAAACGCATCACAATGCCCTCGACGCCGATTTCTTTTTGCGTATTTCTCTGGAACTGCCGCTTAAAAAATTGCTGGTCGGCGGTTATGAAAAAGTGTTTGAGATCGGGCGCATCTTCCGTAATGAAGGCATCGACAAGGAACATCTGCAGGATTACACGCAGCTCGAATTTTATTGGGCGTACGAGGATTATGACGGGCTTATGAAGTTTCTGGAAAAAACGTATAAAGCAGTTATCGAAAAAACGTGCGGCGGACTCGTGACGACCTTTGACGGCCATGAGATCGACTGGGGGAAAAAGTGGGCGAAAGTCGACTACGTCGCGGAATTCAAAAAAGAGAACAGTCTCGATCCGACTGCCGCATCGCGCGAGGAGTTGGCCGCCCGAGCGAAAGAAATTAACATCGAAGTAGAGAAGAGTTTTGGCAAGGGCAGGCTCATTGATTTGATCTATAAAAAGAGCGTCCGACCGAACTTGATCCAGCCTTGCTTTCTCGTAAATCCGCCGGTTGAGATCGAGCCTTTAGCGAAGCGCTCGGCGAAGAATCCGAAGGTTGTGGAGCGGCTGCAGATCCTCGCTGCCGGGACCGAGCTCGGCAAGGGATTTACGGAATTGAACGATCCGCAGGATCAGCGCGCGCGCTTTGAGGAGCAGATGAAATTGCGCGAAGCGGGGGACAAAGAAGCCCAGCAGTTGGACGAAGATTTTCTCGAAGCTCTTGAGTATGGCATGCCGCCAGCGGCGGGTTTCGGTATCTCCGAGCGGTTATTCGCGGTACTGATGAATAAGCCGGTGCGCGAAACGGTCATCTTTCCCTTAATGAGGCCGAAGAAATAAAAAACCGGATAAATCATCCGGTTTTTACTTCATAATATAAGGCTTGAAGAACAAGGCGGTTATCCACATCACAATAAGGAGCAGGCTTGCAGAGATCGTCCAAAGAGCGGCAAAAAGTTTTTCCTCCCCGCGGTGCCAGACGGACCAGACTACTATGATCACAGACGCTGCGAGATAGGTTATCCGTATGAGCCAGAGCGGAGAAAGGAAGAAGCCCAGCGCGCAGCCAGCAAGAACGAACGCCAAAATAAATATATAGCGAGCACGCATGTAAATCCTCCGAATAACGGCTGCTTCGAGCATAGCAGGCCGCCCGTTTTTTGGGAAGACATCTTGCCCGATATGAAGCGGATGCGATACACTTATCGAAATGAAGAAAGTATTGGTTTTCGGTACGTTCGATGGGGTGCACGAAGGGCATCGTGCGCTCTTTAAGCAGGCCAAAAAGCACGGTCACCATCTTATCGCCACCGTTGCCCAGGATCACATTGTTGAGCGTCTCAAGGGCCGCTTGCCGAAGTACGTCTTGGCGGATCGCATTGACGATTTGAGGAAGGAGCCGCTCGTTGACGAGGTGGTGCTGG
>JBGPNL010000003.1:0-19068 GCA_041487555.1 Minisyncoccia bacterium
CAGGAAAAGCCAGCCGGCGCCGAAGACGATCTTACTCGACCATTTCGGGATCCCCAAGGCGGGCAAGACCGCAACTACGGTCGAAATCGAAAGGCCGTTCAAGCGCAGCAAGTTCAATATATTTTGCCCACCCGAAACGGCGGAGCTCGCTGAGATCAGGAATAAATCTTCCGACGATCCGGTGGTGTTCCAGGCGCGGCATCTGACCGCTGTCCAGGATTATGTAATGAATTACTCGCGCAGCCGCGATTTTCACATCGTCCAACTGAGCCGAGGCTTCATCGATATGCTCGCCTGGTACGAAAAAGGCGCGCGTGATGGGCTCTATAGCAAGACACACCATGAGAGCGTGCAAAATATCGTTTATGAATTTCTACGGCGCAATCTCGTGGATGCGTTCGTCTTTTTCACCTGCAGGCCGGAAGTTGCGCTCGAACGCGAATATAAAAGCGCCGTTACGCAGACCCGTGGTTCGAGAATGAACGAAACATTCCTTCAGGATGTTATCGATGTATACGAAAAGGTGCTTCTGGATGTCGAAAGGAATGTTCCCGGATTGCCTATCTTTCGGATCGATACATCGGATATTATGGGCGGTCCCGGAGAAACGGCGCGCGAAGTGCTCCGGCTGATTCTGCCGACGATCTGCAGGCGTTTTGGCGTGAGCATGGGGAGCCTTCTACCGCATTCGCCGACGCTCATCGCAAAGCAGGCATCGAGCGTTCCCTATTTTGAGGAGCAATTAAAGCTCAGGGGGCACCCGTCGCTTCATACCATCGAAGCCCTGGGATTCGTTCCACTCGGCGTTGCGGAGCAGGAGGATATCTATCTCAATCCTTATCCGGAGAAAGCCGATTCGGATGGATTCTTTGATGAGATCATCCGCTTGCGAAAAGAGAGAGACGTTTGGAAATTTATCCACAAGGGAAGGCAGAACGACAGGATCTTTTCCCATCGCCGCCCGCTTTCCATCGATGTCGATGCGGATGACGTTGCTTCTATCCGCGATCGCTACCCCGAACTCCTTACGCTCAAAAAAACACGTCGATGCTTCCAGGCGACCATCGTTCCAGCGAGCGATACTTGGTTTACCTTGCATCTCGACGATATTGAGGGCCTCGGGCAGTTTGCCGAGCTTCGCGCTCGCGGTTCTTCGGAAAGTACGCATACCGAGGAATTGCTCCACTTCGCAAAGCAACTCGGATTTGCCTTGACCGATGTGATCGAGGGAAGTTATCTTGCGATTGCTTTGAAAAACAAAAAGTAAAAAATGTCCTGGCGGTCTTTCCGC
This sequence comes from Minisyncoccia bacterium, assembly GCA_041487555.1. Taxonomy (GTDB): domain Bacteria; phylum Patescibacteriota; class Minisyncoccia; order UBA6257; family 2-01-FULL-56-20; genus DATLTV01. The sequence continues at coordinate 1,292 of JBGPNL010000003.1, forward strand.
CAAGCATAAAAACGGCGGCCTCTATTTTCGAGGCTGCTTTTTATTTTTCTTGAAATCGGTCTGACGCTTAAGTTCTTCGTCGAGCATTCGCTCTGCGGCGTCAACGAGGGCGATGAGTATCGTCGCGGATCTTTTATATTTAGAAAACTTTGTTTTTCTCACGCGCGCGTGCATGGGTTTCACGATGGGCAGGAAAAAGGAGCGCGTCCAGGGAATGCCGAGAAGCGCGAGATTATAAGTAACGCTCGTGTAGTTGTCGCAAAGGTCGGAAAGCTTGATGAGCCGCACTGCTTCCTCGGCGTGTGTCATGTGCTTTATGTAGGGGCCGTGATTTTTGTCTCCCAATCGGTTCGTCATACCTTTTATGAGCGCAAGCCCGCCGTCGCCGAAGATGACGGCGATCTCTTTTTCCGTAGCCTTTGTATCTTCAAGAAGATCGTGGCCGAGCGCGGCAATCGGTATAAGAAAACGTTCGCCTGCCGCGCCCTCTTTGGTTTTCTCAAAAATTTGGTTCAAGAGATTCGAGACGCGCAGAAGATGATGCCAGGCGGGCATGCCACCGGCACGCATTTGTCCCGCGTGATGTTTTTGCACGAATGCGAGTGCCCGGTCGGATGTTTTCGCGGAGCCCATTACTTTCATAGAACTTATCTCAAAAATACCACGGGCCGCGATATCGGCCAAATCCCGCGAGGCCGAGGAGCAAGGACGAAAGCATACCCCCTGCGGTATGCCGAGTTCCGAAGCGACAATGGTATCGCGGGATTTGGCCATATCCCTTCGGGTTTCAACTCTTTTCCTCCCGCCGCGTTACGCCTCGGTCGGAGTGCCGCAGGGGCACGCCTCCTTCGGCAAGCCTTGCGGGAATAGGAAAAGAGCTCGAGACGCGGCTACGCGGTATTTTGGAGATAAGTTCCAGTAAAAAAAGCGCTGGCGTTGTAAACGCTCGCGCAGGAAAAATTATTCTCTTGAAAAGCACGCGTCATAATAGACCGTGTGTTTCGCAAGCTCTTTCATGCTCGCATAGTGCTCTTCCTGACTGCCGAAAACCGGCAGGCGGAAGCGGGGGATCGCGATCGAGAGCCACATGACCATCGCGGTCGCATGTCTGCCGCAGGAATCGGCCCAAGGATGGATCTCCTGGTCAAGCTACCAGTCGGTCCAGGCCAAGAGGCGCGCCTGGGAGATGATATTTTCCGAAGCGAGGCAAAATTGCTCGGAAAGCGATGCATAGAATTCATCCATGGCGTCTTCGATGTGCGCCGGCGGAATGGTGCGGCTGCCGTATTTCGCGTTCCAGATGCGGTAACGGCTGTTTGTGCGGCATCCGTTTTTTCTTTCAAGATCCGCCCGTTCTTCGGCATAAGGATCGGACACTTGAAGGCCATAATTGATCTGGTCGTAGACGAATTCGGAAAGTATTCTCAGCCATTCGGAGGTAGTTCCGCTACTGCGCCGCGAAGCCCAGAGAAATTCGGCAATGGTCACGGTATTATTCTCGACTTGTACTTTGAGTTTTTCGCCGGATAGGAGCAGCGGCTTTTTCATCGTGCTCACCTTGGTGTCGGATACTCCTTTCGCCGTCCGCGAGCGCTTCGTGATATTCTTGCGGAGGATGCGTGAAAAATCTTCAAATGAAACGGGGTTCATGACAACACTCCTCTCTCTTTGCAGAATTCGATGATGCGTATTCCAACTTTTTCGACTGATGCCTGCCTTACGGCGGGATCGTCGGTGAATGGGTCGCTGTTTTCGACGACAAGCGCTTGGAGCCGGCCTTCAAAAAGTCCGGGGATGGTCAGGAAATGTTTCCTGATACCCAGCCGGTGTTCGCGGTCGCCCGACATTTTGCCGCCGAGGCCGACATCCTTTTGCTTGCGTTGTTCAATGCGGGCCATGGCAACGTCCACATCCGCGTCGACGATAACAGAAATATCGGGGACCCGGATTTTCATATGATCGACGTACAGTGACCAAACTTGTTCGGCGTCGTAGTCGCCCGAGGTCGGCGTATAGGCGAGCGAGGAAACAAACGATCGGTCGCGCAGCACAACATCATGCCGCTTAAGGGCTTCGGTAAGCCTTATTTCGGCGAGTTTCGCGCCCGCCGCAAAAAGCGGCAGGGCAAACGAGTTTCGGTTGACTTTATGTTGCTCGCACCACGGGAGCATCAGGGTGCTGAGGTCGCGGAGGGGATCAATCTGATTGTCTTTGAGCACCAGTGTGCGTTTGCCGCAGCCCGAAAGATATCCCCGGTACCATTCGATGACAGTGCCTTTTCCCGCGCCGCTTCCGCCGTCAAAACTCATATGGAGAGCCATGTTCGCTCCTTTTCTTTGTGAAATGCTGTAAATAGCCTATGGAAATTTTTTTTGAAAGTCAATAAATCCCCACACCTAACGAGAAGATATGTTTTGCTCGTAAAGCGCTTCTCGTTAGGTGTGGGGATAAAAAAAGCGACCCATATCGGAGTCGCTTAACGATCAAGCCATCTTTATCACCCGGGGTTCTGTGATGTCGTAGTAACCGCATCGCAGCCAAAACACTTTCGGCTTCCCTCTCTTATCTTCCGGCAACGCAATGAAGTAATCATCGCAATCGCGAGTGTACCAGCCTTTTTCCCTGACGAGCCGATCTACGAGATCGCCGCTGATCGCTCCGCCGCCCTCGACCGTCGTATTCACGGAGCCCCTGCCGTAATCGACAAGCGCGAGCATATAATCCGCGAATGGCGAAAGCACCTTGAGTTTTTTGAAATGTATCCAGTCTTCGAGAAGCGGGGCGAGGAATTTCGCCCAAGATTCTTCGTCGCGCGCGACAAGCCCTGCGAGCCGCTCTTCCATGTTTTTTCTGAAATTCGTTCCGCGGCCCCAATAACCGCCCCTTACGCCGTCCGTGCTCTCGGCTGCATCAAGCACTTTCTTGAGATTAGATTTCGCGGCGGTATTCTCGAGATACGCGATGATGCTGTCGAGCATCACGTTCTCCTTTTCCGCCCTTTCGTTGTCGCGTGCGATATCGGTTAATGCGTCTGACATATTGCACCTCGTTTTCGAATGATGGAGATCTGCGCTCTTTTTAGCATGGCGCGGAATGGAAGTCAATAAAAAAGACGGCCTATTTCAGGGCCGCCTTTGCTTTTTGCTCGAAGATCTCGAACATCTGTGTCGCGACTCCCTCGATCATTTTTTGTTCATCGAGGTGCGTGGTGTCGATCAAGAAGAGCTGTTTGTGCTTCGGCGAAAGGATCTTGTAGGCTTCCTGGTAGCGCCGGATCAATTTATTGATCGTTTCGGGGTTCGTGGTCGCGCCGAGTTTCTTGCTCAGCGTGACGCGATGTTCGCGGCGGATCGCCTCTTCGGCTTCGCAGATAAAAAAGTATGCGACGTCGATGTTCTTTTCCCAGAACCGCGAAAGGAAAAATCCCTGTATCATATTCCGCTCGTCGACGGAAAGTTCGCCTTTTTCGAGCCAGTAGGTCATCCAGCAATATGCGTCAAAAATGCCGCGGTCGAAAAGGACGATATCGTAGAGATGCCCCGCGCAGATGTCGATCAGAAGCTCGAGCGCATAGAGGCCCGTGCGCAGGTTATAGAGCGGAGTGCTCCGGTCGATGTGGCGGATAACCTCCGCGCCTTCATGGATGCGCCGGACCCTGAAGCCGTGGCGCTTGAAGAATTTGTCGAGTTCGTCGATCGTCATCGATTTCCCCGCCGCCGGAGTGCCGGTAATTTCCCCCACGAAAGGCCGGGGAAGAAAATGCTCGCCGTAGCGCAGGTCGCTTTTTAAAAAGCGAAGAATATTCTGCGCCTTCTCTTCGAAAAGATTTTGCATTTGCACGACGCGCTCCTTATGGAATGGTGCTGATAAGCTAGCTTAATAGTAGCATCATGCGATAAAGCGCAATGTGGATAAACAGTGCAACATCGTTCGGGTTGCGCGTTCGTTGCCGACGTGTTGAAAAAAAGTTAAAGTATTCTTGACAGGAAAAGCAAGAATATTTACGGCTTACATGATAAAGAAAGGTTTTAAGGATAAAACGCTTATCGTATTCGATATCGACGGTACGCTCACGCCCTCGAAGGCACCCGCGGACCGCGAAATGATCTCGCTCTTATTGCGGCTTCTCGAGAAACGGGCGGTTGCCGTGATCGGTGGCGGTAAATACGGCTTGTTCAAGCATCAATTGGTGCGATTCCTTCCGAAGCGCGACGTGCGGCTTGAGCGCTTTTATCTTTTCCCCACGAGTTCCACGGCATTCTATCGTTTTCAAAAGGGAGGCTGGCGATGTATTTATGAACACGTCCTTTCTGTCGCGGAGAAGAAAAAAATAATGGCGGCTTTCGCGCGCGTATTCAAGGAGATCGGATATGTCCATCCCAAGAGAACATGTGGCGTGACCCTCGAGGATCGCAAGACGCAGATCTCATTCTCTCCTTTGGGCCAGGAGATCGTAGCGATGCTTGGCGAAAAAAAAGGCGTGGCGGCGAAAGAAGAATGGAACCGTAAATATGACAGGAGCGTCCGCAAGAAAATGGTCAGGCTTCTGGGGAAACGGCTTAAGGCATTCGCGGTCCGGAGCGGCGGCCTTACGACGGTCGATGTGACGAAAAAGGGGATCGATAAGGCATACGGCATTCGCCAGATCAGGAAGGAGCTTCATATACCCATCAAAAAGATGCTTTTTGTGGGCGACGCGATCTTTCCCGGCGGGAATGATTTTGCGATTGTCCGCACGGGCGTTGATTACGTGAAAATAAAAGATCCGGATGAGACAAAGAGGTTGATACGAACGTTAATTTATCGTAATAAAAAAGCGACTCGATGAGCCCGAGTCGCTATATTTTTTTTACCACTCTTCCCTTTGGCCGACCCAGTCTTTAAATCTTTCTTTCCCGCCCATGATTTTCCAATCAGAGTCGAGTGTAATGCGCGAACTGATTCCTCCGCGCGGTTTTGTTACCATCACTATCCGCAGGCGCGCCGGCTTATAAACGGCCATGAGGTCGTCGTAGATGACTCTCATAATCCGCTCGTAAGATAAGACTTCGTTTCTGAACTGTTGGAGATACAGCTTCAGCGAGCGAAGTTCGATCACTGTTGTTTTGGGATAGAATGTGATATCGATGGTGGCGCAGTCCGGCTGATCCTTCGCGCCAAAGAATGTAAATTCCGGCTGCCTATGCTTGATTTCAATCCCCCGCGCCGAAGGATTTGATATCGCTTTGAGTAGAGATGCATCGCTCCAAATTTTCTTAGCTTGCTTTGCCTTCACGGTTTCTCCTTGAATATCAATCTACTTCTTTTCTAGCACGGAGAGGGATCATCCGTCCATGTTCGCTGGTCGATGCCCGCTGATAAGCAAGGGGAGAGGTGGTCGAAAAATAAAAAAGCAGCGCGGTTAGTGCGCTGCGTTATTTTTGGGCGGATTTTCCGCGCGATATTTTTGAAAAGAAGTAGGGAGTTGTCTAAAGGTTTCTCCGCTGGGACTGGTGCGTTTTCCGCCGCTAATTTGCTCATACACAGCATCGCATTTTTCGCAGCCGAGGATTTGCCCTTTGCTTTTCGCGGGATGAGGGCCGGGCGCGAGCTGGACCATCGGGTCATTACATTGCGGACAAAGGTGTAAGTCGAGAATTTTCCCGAGAAAGTGTTTCATCGGCCCTTCGTTTCCCCGAATTGCTGCTTTGAGTATAGCAGAAAAAATAGGCAGCAGCAATGTAATGGCACTAATAAAAAATAAAAAGCCCGGCCATAATGGTCGGGATTTGGTTTTTTCTATCGTATCTTTTCGCGGGGGCTGACAACTTCCCAGGAATCTTTGCCGTCAACGCGGGCGTAGACGGTTTTGTACTCATCTTGGTATTCGCCGTCGCGCAACACGAGTTCGTAGACAAACATCGTGTTGTAGCAGCAGTTCAGATCCATCGTGATCGGTGCCGGTCGGATTCGAAAATCCGCTCCGTAGGTTTGGCCATTGATGACTTTTTCGAAGCTTTCTGCTTCAACGCCGATCGTGCCATTTTTGAGGTCGATGCCGAATGAATTACCGACGATAATATTAATGGTGCCGACCCGCTTTTCGATCGGGACGCTTTTCTTAAGCGTCGCGAAGCGCGGATTGACCAGGCGGATGTCGAAGCGATGCGGCGCCATCGGCTGATTTATGGGTCGGCTTTGTTCCTCGTGCGCGACACCCTGAATGCTCCAGGTGAATATCCAAACCACAATAGTAACCGCGAGAATGTTCTTAAACATTTTCCCTCCGGAGAATGGAACAACTATCTTCCAGTATATCGGCGCAGGTGGCACTGTCAATTTGTTGTTGACAATGCCGGTTTTTTCACGTACGATTCGAGCAATGCCGGAATTTCTCCATAACTCATTCGGGTTTAAGCTGACCGTAAAGCAGGTCGTCGACGAGATCGTTGCGTTTATGCGCGCGGACCTTACGCGGCGATATAAGGTAACGATCGGCACGGATTCGGAACTATTTAATAAAGATACGGCGGATTTCGTGACGGCGATCGTCGTGCATCGGGTAGGGAACGGCGGGCGGTACTTCTGGCGGCGCCTTGATGCCCAGAAAATGCATTCGCTCCGCGAGCGGATCGTGAAGGAAGTGCTCATTTCCCTCGATATCGCGAAGGAAACGCTCTCCGAACTTAAAAAATTCCCACTTCCTGATTTTGACTTCGAGATACACATTGACGTGGGCGAGAACGGCCCCACGAAAGTCTTGATCCAGGAGGTCGTGAACATGGTGCGGGCGAACAATTTCGAAGCGCGGACGAAGCCCGAAAGTTATGCGGCGTCGAATATCGCCGATAGACATGTGTAACCTCAGTTATTAAGTGAATGGTTATTCAGTTATTGAATACGGCGAATAACCCAATAACCCAATAACAGTAAATAACCCCATGGATACACTTGTATTTGACATAGAAACGCAGAATTTTTTCACCGACCCCGAGGTGGGGTGGGATAATTTTGCGGCACTCAAAATTTCCGTGGTGAGCGTATATTCATATCTGCAAAATAAATATTTTTCTTTCGAAGAGCATGAGATGGGGCGGTTGGCCGAGCTTTTCCATACCGCGCGCACGATCGTGGGCTTCAGCATGAACCGCTATGACATACCGGTTTTGAATCTGTATTTCCAAAAGCTCGGAGCGTCGGCGCCCGAGATCTGGAAAAAAGAGCGCGTCGATTTGCTTGAAGAGATTGAAATGGCGACGGGCCAGCGCGTAAGCTTATCGAGGCTTTCCGAAGCAAACTTGGGGATAAAAAAAGACCGCCATGGGTCCGAAGCGATTGGCCTCTATAAAGAAGGCAAGATCGCGGAGCTCAAAGAATATTGTGAAAAAGATGTGCGGCTCACAAAAGATCTCTACGACCTTTATCGTAAACAGCGGTTTTTCATGATGCCCGACAAAAAGACGGGCGAGATGATGAAGGTGGAATTCGCGAATCCGCAAGCGGCGCTTTTATAATTGTTCATCGCGAAATAAAAACCGCTCCGATGACGATCGAAGCGGCAGGATGCTTTTTTTGCGTTGATCTGGGCGGGATTGCCGTTCTTATTCCCGGTCATCCGGGGTGGATGGGTTCTATGGGGTGATCCGGAGAAATTCTTTCTTAAATGAGCGAAATTCCGCTTCGGTCCTTATCTTGAAAAAGGGGCCGTCGCATTTTTTATTTTTCAGCAGTATTTCGAGCGTTTCTATGCGTTCCGGTTCCGCGAAATTAAAAAGTCGTTTCGCGAAGTTATACATCGCGCAAGGGCTGTAGCCCGCGAGTTCAAGGGTTTCAACTCCAACCGCGTCTTGACGCTTTTGATCCGCCAGTTTGAGTTTTTTCAAAAAACTCCCCTGCAATGTCTCCATGGCGACATCATCGTTTTTCAGAAGGAAGTCGCGGACAGCTTCTTCGTTGCGGCCATCTTCGTTTGATGCGTGACCGATTTCGTGTCCCAGAATCGCGACAAGCTCGGCCTCGTTTTGGGCGAGGGCGATGATCTCGAATGAGATGACGATGACGCCATTCGACAGAGCATAGGTTCCCCTGCAATCGCTTTCAAGGCCATGGCAAACGAAGAGCCGGAAGTTGGGCTGGAAGGACCGTTCCCGATGCGGTTGGTTCGCGAGGGCAACATGAAAGAGGACGCTGAGATAGTCCGGAGCCGGAGTTATCTTGGCGCCGAACAATGCCGCTTGTTGCGTTAGATCGATTTCCGCGCTATTCGCCTCTTCCAAGACTTTCTTTCGCGAGGGTAGTTCGAGTTTCCCGTTTTCGAGCAGCGTTTGCGCCTCCGCAAATTTTTCGTTCGCCGCATTGAGCGCCGCGAAAGGATCCTGCAGATAGTGGTTTTTGGCCGCAATTTTCTTCGATTCGCCCTTGTCGAGCGGTTGCATGACGCTTGCGGGGTGTCGGGAATAGATCTCATACGTCATTGCGGCGAGAACTCCCAGTATGGCCGCAGTGGCGACCAGAAAATGGGCGCGCTTCAAGAGTTTCCACGATAAAGTTTCTTTCCGGCGCGTTTCTCTCGGTAATAGGTTCACGCGGATGAGCCTCGGTCCTTCTCGCCTTGGTTGCGCGTACTTAAGGCGCTTTTCAATTTTACGCCCCCGTTCGCGTTCCATTGCGTCTTCGCAGCCAAGTAAGTTGATCCGCAGAAGTCGCGGAGATTGCGAGCTTAGGCGCGGGGTTTTCCGGTGTCTCGGGGCTTCTGTCATGTCCCCTCCGTGTTTTAAAGATTATAAGAATAAACTCTTTGCAGAGTATCATTCATTGTCAGCTTGGTCAATTTATAGTAATTTAATAGCACTTATCTGTATGAAACGTATTTATCTGGACTATGCAGCCTCAACGCCGCTTGACCCGCGCGTATTCGAGGCGATGGAGCCGTATTTTACAGAGCGATTCGGCAATCCCGGCTCGCTTCATTCCTTCGGCCAGGAGGCGATTGCAGCGATAGATAAGTCGCGCGAAATGATCGCGAAAGCGATCGGTACCGATTTTCGCGAAATAGTTTTTACGGGTTCCGCGACCGAGGCGAATAATCTTGCGTTGCGCGGAGCGCTGAAGGCATCCAGAGATATAAAAAATCCCCGGATCATCGTTTCATCCGTCGAACACGAATCGGTTTTGGAAACCGCGCGGGATTTGGAAAAAGATAGTGTTGAGGTGATCTATTTGCCCGTTGATAGGCGCGGCGTGGTTGACCTCGGGCGGTTAAGAGAGGCGCTCAACGAGCGTACCGTTTTGGTTTCGGTAATGTACGCGAATAACGAGGTCGGAACGACCCAGCCGATAGCGGAAGTCGCAAAAATCATTGCCGAATTTCGGGGCAAAAAAGCCTATCCGTATTTTCACAGCGACGCCGCACAAGCGCTCCAATTTTTCGATTGTAGTCCGAAAAAGCCGGGCGTGGATTTGATGACGCTTTCTGCTCATAAAATATATGGCCCGAAAGGGATGGGTGCGTTATATGCTCGGAGCGGCACGAAAGTTTTGCCGATCACAACCGGCGGCGGGCAGGAATTCGGCGTGCGCAGCGGTACGGAAAATGTGGCATCCATAGTCGGTTTTGCGAATGCGGTTGAACTTACGGTCGCGGCGCGCGAAGCAGAGTCGAAGCGGATCGCGGAATTGCGCGATCATTTCTGGGCAGAGCTTAAAAAGATCTATCCGAACGTTGAACGGAATGGGAATAAAGACCTACTCCCTACTCCCTACTCCCTACTCCCTAATATATTGAACGTCTATTTCCCCAGCCATGAATCCCAGGACCTGCTCATAAAATTCGACCTCGCGGGGCTCGCGGCATCATCCGGTTCCGCATGCCGCAGCCGCGCCGTCGAATCTTCATACGTAATCGAAGCGCTGGGCTATTCAAAAGATCGCGCGAAGCGGAGTATCCGTTTTAGTTTTGGCCGACCGACGACAAAAGAAGAAGTCGACAATGCCCTTGCGATCATTAGAAAAGTAATTTAACGTTTCGCGCGTTGTCGCCCCGGCGGAGGCCGGGACCCATGCTTCCAAATTTGTTTGACGAGAAAAGATTCTTTTGCTACGCTCGAATCAGTTTCATTCTAGATCAATCGGAGGTTGCCATGGTCGAAAAATTGCTTTTCTTCATGCTCGTGTCATTCTTTGTTTCGGTCTTTGTTGGTAGGGTTTCTAATTTCAAGACGACGGTTTGGGCATCTTTTCTTGCGTGGCTTACCTTCGCGGTTGTTGGAACACTTGCTGTCAGCCGAGAAGAAATATCGGGTATTCCCGGTTCTTTTTCCTCAGACTTTGTTTTCACCATTCTGGTACTCTCCGCTCTTTTTTCTGTTGTTGCGGGTGTAATGCTCGGCAGAATGGCACAGAACGTTTCTCGGCTTGCGGCGAAATATGCGCCGGAGGAAACTGTTTTGCCGAATAAAGGGGAGGGTTCCGCGGCAACCGATCGGCCGGTTCGATTTGGTGGCGCATGGGATGGGGTCGACCCCGGCCCGGGCAGCGAGGGATTGCACTAGGCTACCCCTTACTAACGACAGAGGCTTTCTTCATGAGGCCTCTTTTTATTTTTATTTGACAAAAAAGCGATTTCCGTGCTAAAATATCGGCAAATCGTCGGAAGATTATGTGCTATACTATAAGTATTAATTCATAACTTCTATGCCGAACTTTCATCGTTTCACCATTAAAGCACAGGAAGCCCTGCAAAATGCGCAGGAACTTGCCGCGAAGAAAAATCACGGCGAACTTAAGGCGCTGCATTTGCTTTCCGCTCTGCTTACCGACGAGCAGTCGCTCGTGATCCCCGTGCTCCGGCGTTCCGGTGCGAATATTGAAAAGCTTAATGAACAAGTTGAGTTGGAGCTTTCGCGTCTTCCGCGGCTCGTCGGCACCTCGGCCGTGGGGCAGCTCTATCTTTCGCAGGAGCTCATGAAGATATTGGATCAGTCGGCCAAAGTCGCGGCGCAGCAGAAAGATGAATTCGTTTCCTGCGAGCACATGCTCCTCGCCCTGCTCGACGTGGCCTCCGCAGCGAAAAACATACTCGAACAATTCGGCGTGAAGCGCGATGCGGCCTTCCGCATTTTGGCGCAACTGCGCGGATCGATGCGGATCACGGATGAAACCCCCGAGAGCAAATTCCAGGTACTCGAAAAATATTCGATCAATGTGACCGACAAAGCTCGCGAAGGCAAGCTCGATCCCGTGATCGGTCGCGAAGAAGAACTGCGCCGTTTGATGCAGGTGCTTTCGCGCAGAACAAAAAATAATCCGGTGTTGATCGGCGAGCCGGGCGTGGGTAAGACCGCGATCGTCGAGGGGCTCGCGCAGCGCATCGTTTCGGGCGACGTCCCGGAACCATTGAAGGGCAAACAAATTTTGATGCTCGATCTGGGGTCTTTAATCGCCGGCACGAAATTCCGCGGTGAATTCGAAGACCGCCTTAAGGCGTTCGTTGCCGAGGTAAAGAATGCCGCCGGCCAGATCATTTTATTTATAGACGAGATTCATACGATCGTTGGCGCCGGTGCCGCGGAGGGAGCGGTGGATGCTTCGAATTTGTTGAAGCCAGCCTTGGCGCGCGGGGAATTGCATGCGATAGGTGCCACGACCACGCGTGAATACCAGCGCTATATCGAAAAAGATCCGGCGCTCGAACGGCGTTTCCAGCCCATCATTGTTGAAGAGCCGACGCTTGAGGATTCGATCTCGATCCTTCGCGGGCTTAAAGAGAAATACGAAATCCATCATGGGCTGCGCATTTCGGATGAAGCGATTATCGAAGCCGTGAACTTGAGCGCCCGTTATATTACGGATCGTTTTCTTCCGGACAAAGCCGTCGATTTGATCGACGAAGCCGCAGCTTCGCGGCGTCTTGAGACCGAGAGCTTGCCGAAAGAGATTGATAGCATGAGGCGGGAGATCACTCGTTTTGAGATTGAGCGCCAGGCGATGATCAAAGAAGGGCAGAAGGGTACGGAGCGCGTAAAAGAGATCGATAAGGAATTGAAAGGACTTAAAGAAAAGAACGACGACCTTTCGGCCAGGTGGCATACCGAGAAAATAAAATTCGAAACGCTGCACCAGCTTCGCCAAAAGATAGATAACTTGAAGCGCGAAGCCGAGATTGCCGAGCGTGATGGAAGCCTTGAGCGCGTAGCGCAGATCATTTATGGCGAATTGCCGCAAGCGGAAAAAGACTTTGCGATATTCGAAAAAAAGAATTTTGGCGGTCCGAAGAAAAAAACTTCGAAGAAGGGTTCCGCCGACGAGCGGTTCCTGAAGGATGCCGTAGATAAAGAAGACGTCGCCGCGATTGTTTCTTTGTGGACTGGGATTCCTTTGATGCGCATGCTCGAGACCGAAAGCGATAAATTGACGCGCATTGAGGATGTGCTTGAAAAGCGAGTTGTCGGCCAGGAAGAGGGGATTAAGGCGGTTGCGAACGCTTTGCGGCGCGCGCGCGCGGGCCTTGCGGATGCGAACCGCCCGCTTGGCTCCTTCATGTTTCTTGGTCCTACCGGCGTCGGAAAGACCGAGCTTGCCAAGGCGCTCGCTGAATTTATGTTCAACGACGACAAGGCCCTGATCCGCATCGATATGTCCGAATATATGGAGCGGCACGCGACCTCGCGCCTCATCGGTTCGCCTCCGGGATATGTGGGGCATGAAGAAGGCGGCCAGCTTACGGAAGTGGTGCGCCACCGGCCGTACAGCCTGATTTTGTTCGACGAGATAGAGAAAGCACACCCGGAGATCTTCAATCTTCTGCTCCAGATACTCGATAATGGAAGACTTACCGATGGGAAGGGGAAAATCGTCAACTTCAAGAACGCCATCATCATCATGACCTCGAACGTCGGCAGCCAATACCTCAAGGCCATGTCTAACTTGGGTTTCAGTGCCGTGCCGGAAGCGGAAAAAAGCCCGGAGGAGGGAAACTACCGCGAGAAGGTTATGGATGCGCTCCGGGACAGTTTCCGCCCCGAGTTTTTGAACCGCATCGACGAGATCCTCATCTTCAATCCGTTGAAGAAACAAGATATCGCGAAGATCGTGGATATCCAGCTCGAGCTTATCCAAAAGAGGCTCGATGCGCATAAGATAAAAATCGATATCGGCAAGGCAGCAAAAGAATATCTTATTAAAGAAGGATTCAGTCCCGATTTTGGCGCGCGGCCCTTGAAGCGATTGATGCAAAAGGTCATTCTTGATAAACTTGCCGATAAGATTATCCGTGGCGAACTTAAAGATGGTGGAAAAGTTGAGGTTAGCCTCAAGGCAGATACCCTGGTCATTGGTTCTTAGGGCGGCGGTTTTTGCTATCGCCTGGCTCTACCTTCCGTTCTGGCTGTTTTTATTGATCGTTCTCTATTTATATCTCTCCCCCCTGTTTCAGCCTCTCAAGTTGGCGCTGCCTTTCCTTTTACTCCTCTTTTTTACCGCCGCAGAACCGGCCACCGTATGGCGGGCGGTTTTTTTCGCGGTATTATTCGCGCTCATTCTGGGCATTAAGGACTTAATCTTCATTGAAAGGAAGTCCGCATACGAGATCCTGATCCTTCTCCTTCTTTTCCCGCTTTACATCATCTTTTTCTCGCATTTCGATTCCTGGCAGGGATTCTCCCCATTCGCTTCGTCGCTCCTCATCAGCCTCGTTTTTTTCTTCTTGTGCAGAGGATTTCTGCGGTATGGCAAAGATCCTTCCTTCGACAATATTCCCCGGGCGGCATCGGTTGCGGTCGGCATTACCTCTCTTATGGTCTGGCAGCTTGCCCTCGCGATGCTTTTTCTCCCTATAAGTTTTCTTTATCAGTCTGCCATCGCGTTCCTCGCGACCGTTTTGCTTCTTGAGGCCATTTTCCATTACATAGAGCGAAGCCTTGTCCGAGAAAGGATATTGCTCCACTTTTCGGTATTTTTCATATTTTTGGTTATAATCTTAGGGTCAGCCCACTGGGGCCTCCAATAAATTTTTAACTTTTGCGGGAATAAACCATGCCAAAGATTACCAAACTTGTGTTGCCGGTCGCTGGGCTCGGCAAGAGGCTTTTGCCGCTTACGAAGACCACCCCAAAGAATCTGATCCCGGTGTGCGGCCGTCCTTTGCTTGAATATGTGCTTGAGGAAGCGGTCGCAAGCGGTATTAGGGACGTGATTTTGATTGTAAACCCCCTGCATCGCAAGGATTTCGATAGATATATCGCCCGTAACAAAAAACGGTTCCCAGGTCTGCGGTTTGCGGTGCGGGAGCAGGCGACCCCCGGGGGCAACGGGCATGCCATTGTGCAGGCTCATGATCTGCTCCACGGCGAACCATTCGCCGTCCGTTTTTGCGACGACGTGATTATGGATAAGGTCCCGGTTCTTAAATCCATGATCGAGGTATTCGAGCGCTACCATGCGCCAATTCTGCTTCTCGAGCGGGTTCCGAAGAGCCAGGTATCGCGCTTTGGCGTCGTAGGCATGGGGTCAGCCAAGAAAGCGCCGGGATCAATAAAGGGAAGGGTCTATCAAATAACGAAGATCGTCGAGAAGCCGAAGGCGAAAGATGCTCCGTCGAACCTCACCATTGTCGGCGGCTATATTCTTACCCCAAACATACTCCGGAACCTGAAGAGCGTCGTTGATACCTTACCGGTCATTGCGAACGACGCGCTGCCATTGGCGGTCGCCCTGCAGATCGAGCTTATCTTGCACGGCAGGGTATTCGGCTGGGAATTTACCGGGCGTCGCCTCGATTGCGGCACGCTCGAGAAACTTGAAAAGGCGGAGCAGTTTTTAAAAAAGCAGGGACAACGTCAAAATTAACTGATGGATACGAACGGTCATCAAAACAACTCTCGTTTACAGAAAAAGGGTTCGTTCCAATGGCGGATCGGGGGCATTGTCGTTGTTCTGTTGTTTTTAGGGATAGCAATCGGCTGGCTGGGAAGGGGATATGGTCCCGGCCCGACGCAGGGAACTGCAGGCAACGTAACCCAAAGCGCTCCATGTACCCGCTTGCCCGGCTACCAATTTATCAATCCGCTGCTTTTCTGCGATTCCAATCCCCAGCCAGCTCCGGCGTTCCTTCCTCTCGCCGATAAACTTAAGCAATATTTGTTCGACGCGGAGAACGGTTCGGGCACCGTCGCCTCCGCCTCAGTATATTTCCGCGATCTTTCGCTGAGCCGCTGGTTTGGCATCAACGAAACCCAGGCCTATGATCCGGCGAGTATGCTCAAGATCCCCTTGATGATCGCATACTACAAAGAATCCGAGTCCAATCCGGAGCTTTTCTCAAAGAAACTTATGTATTTGGGAGAGCCGCAAAATGGAAAAGGCATTGATTTTTATACGCTCACTGCCGGGCAGAGTTATACCGTAAAAGAACTGATCGATGCGATGATGATAAGATCCGATAACGGGGCCAAAGATCTGCTTTTCGAGAATATGGATATAGCCACGCAAAATACGGTCTTTAGCGATCTTGGAATGCAATCGCCCAAGGATCCCAATTCACGATACGTTATTTCCCCAAAAACATTTGCATCGTTTTACAGGGTGCTTTATAACGCAACATATCTCAATCGGCCCGATTCGGAGGATGCCTTAAAGCTCTTGAACGGCTCTGAATTTCAGGACGGTCTTGTCGCCGGCGTACCGACGAGCACGGTTGTCGCGCATAAATTCGGGCAATACGGTTCTACGGACGGAGGCGGCGCAGCGTGGGAGCTTCACGACTGCGGTATCGTATACCATCCCGCTCGCCCATACATTCTTTGCGTGATGACAAGCGGTGCGAATCTCGGCGCCCTGAAAGTTTCAATTCAAGGAATTTCTCGTTTGGTGTACCAGGCGGCTGACCAGGGTTTTCAATAATCGCTAGTTAACCCTTATGTTTATCTGTTGCCGCGTTTTTACAAAAACGCGGATTTTTTGTGGGTAATGATCGCGGGGTTGACAGCGTGAAATGCAGGGGTATACTGAGTCCCAATATGCCCGGTAGTGAAAATTCGACTGGGCGGAGGTTGTTCATCGCGATAACCGGCGGATAATTTATCTTTATATAAGCTATCGGCCCAAAAGTCCAAATCATAAAAATTATTATCGAATTTCTACTACTGGGTATGTCCGAACACAATTTTAGCCAGCTTCTTTCGAAAAAAGCATACGAGATAAGCTATGCGCTCTTCAGGATCGCGGCTGCTGTCAAGCGCCCCAGTTTCGCCGACCATCTCGAGAACAAAGGATTGTCATTGATCGAGGAAACAGTCGCCGAAAATTATTCAGGAACGCGGATGGTGTCAAGAGGCATCGAATATCTCTTGAGCTTCGGCGCCGATGTGGACGTGGTGAGCCGTGCGAATGCGGAAACCATCATACAAGAATTGAAGGCGCTCGATGCGGCAACTGCCGAATTCGAGAAATCGGCAAAAGTACCGGCTCTCGATTTCGACAATGTCTTTTCGAAATTGCCGGTTTCGGTCAAAAATGGCACCGCTCAAGATGCAAGGGTTATGGTCGGGGTTGAACAGGAAGTCCCCGCCCATGACTATATGTTTATCGGAGAAAACCAAAACGGGAGTGGAAATGGAGGAAGCAACGGAAATCATAGCCTCGTGAAATCGGCAATGCGGCAATCGGCGATACTCGAAAGAATACGGCAAAATGGCAATTGCCGATTAAAAGAAATACAGGATATCCTGCCGGAAACGAGCGAAAGGACGATCCGCTATGATCTGCAGAATTTGCTCGAGCAGGGGCTTATCGAAAGAATGGGGAGCGGCGGTCCGGCAACATTTTATAAGGCGAGGGGATAGAACCCATCTCGAAAACCTCTTCAAGCCGCGTTGCGTGAGATTTTCTCGCATCCGCCGTGTTGCAATTCGGAAGGTGTAGTCTCTGACTACTCCGACGATATTGCAATGCGGCGGGGTGGGAAAATATCCACAACCCGAAGGGATATGGCCACTTTCATCTCACGCGGTGTCGCTTCGGGCTCGGAGTGCTCAGAGGGCACACCTTCGCCCTTGCTTCGTGCGTGAGACGAAAGTGATTCATATCGCGGCCGAAGGGGTTTTTGAGATGGGTTCTGGCAAATCGGCAATCCGGCAATGCCATAATCCGCTTTTTGCCGCGGTAACCTTTTCCTGGGCCAAATCGTTGTAAATAGTGCTTAGCCAAGGGGCGCCTTATCAAGCATTTACCGAGGTTTATCCACATCATTTGGCCCATAGGCTTTGCTAGAATTAACTAACTGGTTCAGTGTGAGGCTGGGCCAATGAGTTAGCTTGTCAGCTCGATAGCGCGCTTCGCGCGTTTAGTTCTTTAGCAAATCTGCTAACGAGCTATAGAGCTAATAAGCTATCGAGCTCATTTTTCCAGTCTCGCCTTGAACGGCGAGTTTTTCTTTAAAATGTTTTAGATGTTGGATGCTAAAACCTAACACCTAAAACCTTTCACCTCATTACGTTACCAACCCCTATTTTTCCAAAGTTCCCCGCCCATCGTCCTCACCGATGATGTGGGGGTCGAAACCGAGGATGATAGGTTCAGACAAAATAATTAAAAAGGTCGACGACCAGAACTCAGCAATGGGTTCTCCACAAAACAATTGGTCGATAAACAATCAAACTCGAAAATAAAATAATAATGAACAAAATTAATAAATTCGTTTCAGTAGCGCTCACCGCGACGACAATCTTGTCGACCGTGGGAGTTGCTTTCTTAGCTCCTGTTGCGAATGCACAATCCACGTCTGATCTTCAGGCGCAGATTGC
>JBGPNL010000004.1:0-17064 GCA_041487555.1 Minisyncoccia bacterium
CCGAGATCTGAACGACGCTGCCAACCGTCGTGCTTGTGGGCGTGTTCGACGTGATGCGCGGAAGGATGCGGAAGTTTGAAGAAGTGGCGTTCTTGAGATCCGAACCGCGCGTGATCGCGATATTGCCGGTATAGAGCGTATTTGAGATCGCTGCGGGAACTTCGAGACAGATCGTGGAGGACGTGTAGCCGGCAACGGTGCAGGAGCCTTCGGCCACGTTGTGGATCGTGGCGGTCAATCCAAGGATGGTCGAGGTTACCCCCGACGGCTTGAATGCCGCCATGGTATCTAAATAATCGTTTGCCAAGCTGAAGGTGAAGGTTGACGATACGGAGCCGGCGACGGCTTGAATCTTATCTTCCGCCGTAAAATCAACGGACGCCGATGTGCCGAATTCCCGTTTCGTGAACCCAGTTCCTTTCGTGATCGTCGCGCTATTCGCTCCGTCGTCATTACTGACCCCAAAGATAAGATCGCCGCTTTGCGTCGTGGTCGAGGTGTTTGAGGTGACGCAATCGGTCGTGGTGCAAGCGGACGAATCACTGTTACTCGCATGGCTCTGCGATACGTCCAATGGATTAGCGGTCGCCGTGCCGCTGTATTCATGCGCGGCCATCGCGGTGAAACCCGGATCCGGGAAAGAAATGTTTACCGTATCGGAGGTGACTGTTTGCGTGACGACGGCGTAGCAGATCTGCTGGGATTGGTTGTGGCCGGCGTCATGCAATGCGACGACATTCGTATAGGCGTTATTTGCCGTATCCGTACAGGTCATGTTTCCTGAAACCAAACCCCACGTGCCCCAGCCGACGATGAGGTCGTTGATCGCGGGATTCGATGCGAATGTGACGGAAAGCGGCGTGCCGGTGTTCGGCGCCGTGCTCGTGCTTTGAGCAAAGGCGATAGTAGGCGCGCTCAAGTGGTCTCCCGAAAGCATGATGAGACCGTCGGTGTCGGACGCGTTATATTCACGCGCGGCGCCAGAGGCACAACCACTGCAAACATTAATGATAAAGCTCGGATAGATATAGAAGGTCAAAGGCGTCGTATCACTCGCGTTTGCGGCCCAGACCTGGAGCGCGGAGACGCCTCCGTTCGATTGCAGGGTTGAGGAAACGGTGAAGGTGATCGAGGTGTTCGTCCAGGCGGAGATGTCGCCGTCCGCGACGGTGGCGGTGCCGCCGGTTATGAATTTGATGCATCCGGTTCCCGCGCCGCCGTTACAATTCGCGCGACTGCCGGCGTTTACGGTGCCGAAATTCACTCCGGTGATCGTAGAAGAGAGAGCGCTCAGGCCGCCGTCACCGCCGATCGTGTAAGAAACCGAAGTGGCGTCGATCGGGCCAGTCGTGGCCTGGGTGGAACTCGCGCTATACGGCCCAGCATCGGCAGTGGAGTCGAAGCCGCGCACGCGGTAGGAATAACTGGTGTTCTGCGCGAGGCCGGAATTGGCATAGGAAAGCGCGGTCGTCGTCGCGATCTGCGCGTAGACGTCAGTCGAGGTCGCGCGCTCTACGCCGTAATACACCGTGCCCGTCGCCGCAGTCCAGTTCACGGTAAGCGTGCTCGTTGAGACGCCTGTATATGTGGGCGTGCCGGGAGCGGTTGCGGGAGCGACGGGGGTATATGTGATGACGATGATGCCGTTCGCTCCAGCTCCGCCTGCGTTCGCACCACGACCACCACCACCACCACCACCATAATTGCCTCCGGCTTTTCCAGTAGTATTATTTGATCCGCCTGCGCCGCCGCCCGAACCATGGGTCGCGTCCCACTCGCTGCCATTTCCTCCTATGGTATTAATCGGGCCGCCAGTGCCTGCGCCCGTGGAACTCGAATCCGCTGTACCGCCCGTGCTCGTAGCATGACCGACGCCGTTATTGCCGTTACCGCCTGCGCCGCCTGCGCCGCCTCCTCCGCCGCCATTTGTGGTATTCGTGCTACTGCCGTTCCCGCCGTTGCCGCCAGAAAATACAACCGCCCCACGGCTTGCCGCGCTCGATCCTCCGTTGCCTCCGGCAGCCACGGTCGAACTCGACTGCCCACCTTTCGCGCACGCCGATGCTGCCGCGCATGTGGAACTATTAAACCATGCATCCGTACCGCTCACGTTCGATGCACCGGTACCAACCTGGATTGTGATGGCCGTTCCCGCAGTGGAAGAAGCCCATTTGGTGATTTTCGCATACGCACCACCACCACCACCACCACCACCTTTATTCGTAGTAGCACTTGTTCTTCCACCGCCTCCGGCGCCCACAAGCTCAATGGTGTTTGAAGCGGGAGTCCAGTCATTCGGCACCGTCCACGTCGTTGACGCGGTGGTTGAGATGAAGACTTGGTAGTTTCCGGAAGCATGCGCATCATGGACTGTGAACGTATCGGCTAGCTGGTTCAATCCCGCATCATTCAAAAACACCGACCCGCTATTCGAAAATTCAAAAATAAACGCCACGATGAGGAAAATCGTGAAACGGCGGAGCATGACTGATGACTGACGACTCACAACTAACGACTTACGACGGACAAGCAACGACTTTTGATTCATGACTTTTTGACTAATTTTTTCTTAAAACCGCCCAGGCGATTTGAAATTTCGGCTCTCGCGACGATATCTGTAAATTCGTCTTCAGTAATAAATTTATTATATCTCAATACATCGCTAGCGGCCAAAGTTTCATACAATGAGCCTAAGGAAATATTGATAAAATGATTCAATTCAACATCCGATCCCTTCCCGCTCCCTTCGGCAATATTCAAGACGACCGAGTAAGAAGAACGGATAACTTGACTGCCTAATTCATATCGATACTCTTTGGGCATTTTTTTTACCAATTTTAAAATCAACGAGAGTAATTCTCTGGCATCCTTATATACATCCCAATCTAAAAATCTAAATTTAT
Source organism: Minisyncoccia bacterium (assembly GCA_041487555.1). Classification (GTDB taxonomy): domain Bacteria; phylum Patescibacteriota; class Minisyncoccia; order UBA6257; family 2-01-FULL-56-20; genus DATLTV01. The sequence continues at coordinate 2,904 of JBGPNL010000004.1, forward strand.
TCATGTCGTTTTTCGTAAATCGTGTTTTATGTCGTTAGTCGTGTGTCGTTAGTTGTTTGTTATAAGCCTTATTGCGTCGCCTTCATTGTTGTTATGCCCTTATTGGTTTTCACGCCCCAATACCACTGGCTGCCATCCGGTCCGTATATTGCCTCGACAGAAATAACCGTCGCCGTCGCATAGCCGGGAACGCTTCGCATACGCGCAATTGCTTCGTCAGTCGAGATCAAATTTGGCGGGAGCGTTCCGCCCGCTTCCACGATCATGATCTCTGCGGCGCTCGTGATTGCATTTCCCGAAACGACAACCTCGAAACCTTTTTTGGGGGCAGACGGCGAAACGAATATAAAATCCCACTTTGAAGAAACGCCCGCCGCATCGAGCGAACCGGGCGCGGAACTCATCTTTGCGAGCTTCGCATCGGCATGCCAAAGCACCGCCCGCGCAAGCGCCACGTCATACGCGCTCGCGTTCGAAGTAGCCGCGAACGTCGGAATAGGAGGCGGAAGCCCGGCTTCGGACGGGGATGCAACCGGGGAATTCCCCGAGCCGCCGAACATGCGCAAGGCGATAAACCCGCCTGCGGCAAGCACGACGATAATGGCGATAGCGATGATTATTGATTTTCTAGACATATTGATTAAATTCCAAATTACAAAATCCAAGGGGGGCGTCTTTTGTATATTTCGGTTTTGAATTCTGTTTGATCTTTGAGCTTTGGTATTAGTTACAAATTTGACCGGTTAAAATCGTCGAAGAAAATTTTTCCCGTAGCGCTGCGGGAGACGTTTGCGGGGCCCAACACTCCGGTGCTCCCTCCCGCGATTAATGTATTTAATTGCAAAATAATAGAAGTCGAGGTCGAAGGAACGCCCGAGATCTGCGCGAAGGTGATGTCGAGCGAACTGCCCTGGGCGACGCTTGAAGTCACATAACTTACCGCGCCCGGCAACGGGTAATATCCCTTTGTGTTGGCTGCGGAATAGGAAGTTTTAAATAGCGCGTAAAAGGCGGGGGTATTCGTAGTATTCCCGAAATGCACTCCCCATATGACCCCCGAGTCCTGCGCGACAGATTTAGTCTGCGCCTCGCGGAGCGTGGCCACCACCTGAGCCACCGCGCTATCAAGATCTTTCTTACTCCTCCGTCCCTGGAGATTCGATATCGCGACTACCGATATCACTATTAAAATTCCGATAGCAAGCAACAGCTCTATCATAGTGAACCCGTGTCGTTTCAAATAGTTTCTGATCTTCATCATCTGGCTAAAATTGGGTGGTCAATTGATAGATCGGAATGATGATCGAAAGCGCAATCGTGCCGACAAGCGCGCCCATGGTGAGCAAAAGCGCGGGCTCAAGGAGCGACACCAGGGACTTCACGGTCGCATCCACGTTCGCCGCATAAAAATCCGAGAGCGTCATGAGCACATCCTCAAGATGCCCGGCCTTCTCGGAGATCGCGATCAAGTTGGTCACCACTTTAGGATATATCGTCTCTCTGCGGAACGCTTCGCCGATTGTGAGCCCCTTCGCTAGGCCTTCGTTCGCGATGCGCTTGAGGCTGAATTCGAATTCCTGAAGTCCGACCGTATCCGCGGCGACGTTAATCGTCTCGATAATCGGCAAGCCGGCCTTCATAAGCGAGCTCATCGTCGAAGCTAAGCGCTGGATGGCGAGCTCTTTATAGATCTCGCGAACGAGCGGCGTGTGGGTAAGCACGCGCTCGACCAAAGACTTGCCGATCCTCGTCCCAAAATAGAGATACAGCGCCGTAAAAATGAATATGGCGACGGCCGCGCCGATGATCAAAATATGATCACCCAAAAAAAGCCCGATGCCGAAAACGATGCGCGAGAATATCGGGGGCTTGATGCCGGTATCGACAAACACCTTTGCGATCCTCGGCAGGGCGAAGACGACGAGGAACGAAATGATCGCAACCGCGACGCAGAGAAGCACTAACGGGTAAATAAGCGCTGCTTTAATGCGGCTCTTTAACTCCGCCTCGCGCACGAGAGATTCAGAAAGCTCTTCGAAGGTCCGCTGTAAGTTGCCGGACGCCTCGGCGGCTTTGACCAAGCTCACGAACGTACGGCCGAACACTTCGACGTGATTTTCGAACGCCTTATAGAACGGCTGGCCGCGCGTCAGGTTATCCCGCACTTCCAAAAGGAAATTCCGCACGGCGGGCTTGTCGAAATCGACGATCAAAATATTGATAGCGGAGAGGAGATCCGTTCCCACGCGAAGCATGAGCGCCAGATATTTCGTGAGGAATACTTTGTCGGTAACATTGATCCTTCCGAAAATTTTTCTCCGGCTGGTTGCCCTTTCCTGGACGGGTTTTACCGAGACGGGACGCAATTCCCTTCCCGACAAATATTGCAGCGCGCTCGTAAGATCGTTCGCCTCAATATCGGCCTCGACGACCTTACCGGTTTTATCCGATGCGATGTAGTGGTAGAGCATGTTAGCGAGTAGCGAGTAGCGAGCAGCGAGTAGCAATCGCCAACCCTATTTCCTTGCGAACTGTTCTGTACATCTTTATATTATACATTTTTTACTACTCCCTACTCCCTAATAACCCTCAACACTTCTTCAATGGTCGTGAGCGCAAGCTCCACTTTTTCAAGACCGTCCTCGAACATGGTCCTCATGCCGGAGTTCCGGCCCTCTTGCGTGATCCCTGCGAGATCGAACCGCGGCTCCGCGATCAACTTTTTGACCTTACCGCTTATCTCGAGTATTTCGAAAATCCCCAACCTCCCCCGGTACCCCGTCATGCCGCAGACGGAACAGCCCTTGCCGCGGTAGAGGATCTTCGGCACGTTCACTTTCGTCTGGCCGATGCCCAATGCCGTGAGCTGGTCCGTGATCACCTTGTTGAGCTCCGGTCCGTATTCATATGAATAGGCGCACGACTGGCAGATCTTGCGCACGAGACGCTGCGCGATGGCAACGTTCAAAACCGAAGAGACAAGAAAGGGCGGGACTTGGAGATCGAAAAGGCGGGGTATCGTCGTCGGCGCATCGTTTGTGTGGAGTGATGACATAAGCAAGTGCCCCGTAAGCGCCGCCTGTACCGCGATACCGGCAGTCTCCGAATCGCGGATTTCGCCGACCATAATAATGTTCGGGTCCTGACGAAGAAGCGCACGCAAGCCTGAAGCAAAAGTCACTCCCGCCTGCGTGTTGATCTGCGTCTGGTTGATGTATTTCATGTTGTACTCGATCGGGTCTTCGACCGTCACGATATTTACCTGCGGCTTGTTCACGAGATTCATCAAGGCATAGAGCGTCGTCGTTTTCCCGGAACCCGTCGGCCCGCAGGAGATGATCATGCCGTAGGCGTTCGATAGATTGTCGTGCACGATCTTCGCGTCGCGCGGCCCCATGCCGAGCTCTTCGAGCGAGAGCGGCTTCTGCGATGATTCGAGCAAGCGCATTTCCGCTTTCTCGCCGTAGAAGGTCGGCATCACAGAAACACGCACGTCAACGATCTGATTTACTATGCGGTGCCGAAAACGGCCGTCCTGCGGCTTCATGTGCTCGTCGATCTTCAATCCTCCCAGAATTTTGATGCGGGCAACAAGTGCGGAATGGATCGTTTTCGGAATCGAGAGGATCTCATACAAAATTCCGTCCACGCGGTAGCGGATGAGCGTGGCGTCCTCGAGCACTTCGATGTGAATATCCGAAGCGCGGGAAGCGATGGCGTAGGATAAAATATTTTCGACGATGCCGACAATAGGGAGCTGCGCAGCCGCTTCTTCGATCGTCTTCGCCTGACCGGCAAGCGAAGCGCGAATATTCTCTTCGATGAGTTTTTTGAAATCCTGGCCGAGCTCGTACCCATACACCGAATAACCGCGATTCAAGTCCTCGGGCATCGCGAGGAAGGGTTTGACCTTGGCCTTAAGCCGCTGTGTCAAAAATTCCAAAGTCTCAAGATCGGAAGGATCCACCATCGCCGCATCATATACGCCGTTCGCCTCGCGGGCGAAAAGGATGACCTGTCGCTGCCGCGCGATATCCTCGGGGAGCAAGCGCACGATCTCTTTGTCGACGGTCTTTACCGAAAAATCCGCGACTTCGACGCCCAGCGCCCTCGCCACAATATCGTTCAGATATTTCGCATCGGCGACCTTCTCGGCAACGAGCACCTCGAGCACACTTTGGTTCTTTCGTTGCGCATCTGCAAAAAGCTCATCGAAACGGTCGCCCGCGATGAGGTTCTCGGCGACCAGAAGTTTTTTAAGTTGTGCGGGGGGGAGAGGGATGGGCATGAACTTAGGTTTTAGGTTTTAGGTTTTAGCTGTTAGTTCGAGAAGCTGTCATTAATCCCTAAAAGCTAAAAGCTAATACCTAGAAGCTCTTTGTATATTAATAGTAACAAAAACGGCGGCATCGGGCGAAAATGCTTATTGCTAAATTTCATAGAGCAACCAAAAAGAGCTCCGACGCACGTCGGAGCTCTTTTTGTGAGTTTCGGAGTTTTCTTTCTTTACAAAGCGGGATTCGAACCTCCTTCGAACGTGCTTGTCGAGTTTCCTCCATCGGTCGAAACCGCATCGGATCCGCCGTTGAAGCTGTATTTCGAACTCTCAAGCTTCGCCGCCATCTTGAACTGCGTTCCGGTCGAGGCAACGTAGGTATAGACCGTGGGTGAAGCGTTGATTGGATCTATCGGCTCGCTGCCCATGGGAGCGCCAGAGCTGATATTGCTGAAGATTATCGGGATCCAACCGCCGCCGTTTATGCCCCTGCTGGTGCTTGAAGTATATCCTACGCCACCACCCTGAAGCGTGGTGCTCGCGTATCCATAGCACGTGGAACAACCGGCACCATTGATGTAGGGCACCACAGAACTACTGACCCCACCAGGATTGTAGCTGACATCCAACATACCAATAGCGCCCATCGCGTTGTTCGCGGTCGAGGACACGTCCGCAAGCCAAAGCGAAATAGCGCTCTTCAGCGTTCCCATATCCGAAATCCTGTTTGAATCACGGGCCTGCTTCAAGAGTTCTGCCGGATTCAAGGTAAGAATAACGACCACGGACAATACCGCGATAATCGCGATCACGACGAGGAGCTCGATTAAGGTGAAACCCTTTCTGTTATTTTTTATTAATTTCATAAGTATTTTTATCTATAAATCCGACCTTTTTACTTATAATAATCATTATAGCAGATGGGGGGGGGCAAGTATGTTCCCCTGTGGATAACCCCGCTCCGGCTTCCCCTTCCGAGGGACGGGTCGCTCCATGGTCGGAGCACCCTTACGCTCGCCGCCTTCGCGGCTCCGCGAAACCCCCGGAAAAAGAAGCCTACGCTCTTTGGAAATGCGAATGCGCCTCTAGGTTCTTTTATTAAGTCGGCATAGAAGAAACCTACGCTCTTTGGGATATAAAGAATCCGTGGCTAACCGAAAGGCCCAATACCGACGGGAAAATGGCTCACTTTTAGCTAGATAAAATCCTCAAAAGTCCCATCGGAAAGTAAAAAAGTATCTCGCCTTTTGCGAGGTTATAGTCAGGAAACTGAAGAAGGGGCTACAAAGCGGGATTCGAACCTCCTTCGAACGTGCTTGTCGAGTTTCCTCCGTCGGTTGACTCCGCATCGCTTCCGCCGCCAAAGCTATACTTTGTACTTTCTAAATTAGCGGCCATTTTAAACTGCGTTCCGGTCGAGGCAACGTAGGTATAGACCGTGGGTGAAGCGTTTACCGGATCTATCGGCTCGCTGCCGATTGGAGCGCCTGAGCTGATATTGCTGAAGTTTATCGGAACCCAGCCACCGCCGTTTATGCTTCTCGGGGCCGAGCTTGTAGAAAATCCTACGCCGCCACCCTGCAGAGTTGTGCTCGCGTATCCCCAAGTGTAATTAGCACAGCCACATATATAGGGCACCACAGAACTACTGACCCCACCAGGATTGTAGCTGACCCACAACATGCCAATAGCGCCCATCGCGTTGTTCGCGGTCGAGGACACGTCCGCAATCCAAAGCGAGATGGCGGTCTTCAGTGTGCCGAAATTAGAAATCCTGTTTGAATCCCTCGCCTGCTTCAAGAGTTCTGCCGGATTCAAGGTAAGAATAACGACCACGGACAATACCGCGATAATCGCGATCACGACGAGGAGCTCGATTAAAGTAAAGCCTTTCGTCCCGCCTTGTAACGAACGTTTATAAATAATATTCTTCATCTAGGGTTATATTTCATTATATAACTAATAGTCATGTAAAGGGGGGGGGGGCAAGTTATCCACAATTATATAGTCTGGAAGGCGTCCAAAATGGCGCTAAACCCATCTGGCGGCTCCGCCTCCAGCCTCAAACGCTTTCCGCCATCGCTCGTAAATTCAAGAGATAAGGCATGGAGCATAAGGCGACCGACTGAAGACTGAAGACTGAAGACTGAAGACTTTTTCGAGCCATACAACCGATCTCCCACGATCGGATGCCCCAGGCTCGCAAGATGCACGCGAATCTGATGCGTCCGGCCGGTCTTCGGCGAAACTTCGACTAAAGAAAAATAGTGCGGTTTTGCGTCTTTTTGGTAATTGGTAATGACCTTATATTCCGTGATCGCCTCCTTCGCCATTTTTTCGGAATGCACGCTACGCTTCAAGGTGCCGTTTTTGATCCCGATCGGCTTTTCAATAATGCCCGTCCGGGGCTCGAGCTTTCCGAATGCAAGCGCAAGATAGGTTTTTTTGATCGCGCGATTTTGAAAAAGCGATTTGAGATAATCGAATCCTTTTTGCGTTTTCGCAAGCAGCATGATGCCGGATGTTTCCTTATCAAGGCGGTGCACGATGCCGGGACGCATTTCCGGATCATCCCCCACCGTTTTCGCTTCCGGATATTTATTGATAAACCAATCGGCAAGCGTCGGCTCGATCGTCTTTAGTCTTTTGTTTTTAGTCTTTATTCTGGCAGCGTGCACCACAAGTCCCGCCGGTTTGTTCACGGCTACGAAATCCTTGTCTTCGTAAATAATCTCTGGTTCGGACATTATAATCATATCATCGGACGTTCTTGATTTTCCGTCAAAATCCGCTATTATTCTTTATATTGTGCGGGCATGTAGTTCAGCTTGCCCCGCCGTGGGCGGAGTGAAGTAGAACCTGCCTACCGGCAGGCAGGCACTGTCCTGATATCAAGCGCTTCGCTTGATGCGAATGGTTCGCTCGTCGAAAATAAACATATGGGTATGTAGTTCAGTGGTAGAACGCTGTCCTGATAAGACAGAGGTCGAAGGTTCGATTCCTTCCATACCCACAATGCCCATATGTTTGTTTTCGCCTCGCTGCCATTCATAAAGACAGAGGTCGAAGGTTCTTCCCGCAGCTCTTCGAGCGATAGCGAGTTAGAGATGCGCAATCCCGCATCAGCGGGAAATTCCTTCCATGCCCACCTTAAAAATCAAAAGCCCCACGGTAAGGTGAGGCTTGTCAAAATGAGGTAGAGAATCCTGAGGCGGCGAGTTTTGCCCGAAGCCCCTGAATCCCGTCGAATAGATGGGTCTTTATGCCGCACTTCTCCGCAGCATCGCAGTTGACCTGCATGTCATCGATAAAAAGGGTGGTGGGCGGATACGCACCGCTTCTCTTTACGGCCAGCTTGAAAAATTCCTCATCCGGCTTTCTCATGCCCTCCTGAAACGAGAGGAGCACGCGTCGGAAGTTCGAGAAGATCCCCGGCCAATAATAACTGATGTATTGGTAATGCAGCTCCCCCAAATTGGAAAGCATGACGAGCTGCACATCGTTCGCGGGTTTCACCTGCCAGAACAGATATCCGAACACCTCTTGGTTCAGAGTGAAGATATTGCCGAAATCCCGGCAGAAGGCGTCGAAGTCGCCGGAATATCCCAACTGCTTCCGGACATTTTCGAAGAGCGCTTGCGTTCCAAGCCTGCCGCATTCGTGGTCAAGATAGTCGCCTTTTTCAAAGACGAATTGCCGTATCTCTTCCTGGCTTACCGCGCATTTTCCGTAAAACGGCTCATGTTCATGAAGGTGCGGAAAATGCACCAAGACCCTTCCCAGGTCGCAAAAAATCGTATGAAAGCTCGGCTCGGCGCGCTTCTGTTCCCGAAAAGCAGCAAGCTTATCGTCCATCACGCACCTCCTTTCTTCTCAATACCGAAACTACAAAAAGCATAAAGGAAGGCCTGGGAAATATCAAATAGGAGTGCCATGCATCTCTTTAAAGCGGGCGCGCAATGGAGAGTGTCGGGTGTCGCGAGTCGCCACGACTTGGCCCCGCCGATGGCGGGACATAAGAAAATCTAACTCGCTTCGCTCGAAGATATTTCTAATGTGCGCGATGGAGGGATCGGACCTCCGACCTTCACAATGTCAATGTGACGCTCTACCACTGAGCTAATCGCGCTTTATAACATATATTTGCAAAAGAAATCGAATCGCGCAAGGGGAGTTCGCCATGAGACTTCCTCCGGCATAGCCGAAAAGCCTAATGCCGGAGGAAGCATGACTCGCTCCTGCATAGAAACAAACGAAGAGTCAGTCGGTTTTTCAGAAAGTCGGCTGTTCTATGGTCAATGATTATGGATTATTGCTACTGGACCAGCCCCTTGAGGTTGAGGCTCTTCGCTCCAGCCATGTCAAACCCGACCGCTGTCGATCCGCCCTGGCTGGTATTTATGGCACGGTTCAGATGTTGCACCAAAATCCCGATACCCCAAAAATAATAACCGACAAGCAGCCCGAGAAAAATAACGGTAAGGCTGACTAAGATAAGATCGGGATGTTTTTTAAAAAATTTATCCATGAATTATTTTATTGCGTCGGGGCAGCACCATCAACCGTGGTATTTACAAAAAAGATCCGGCCGCGCATTGCCACCGAATAATTATCGCCATTTTTAGTGATGTCAAAGCTCGAGATGTCAACGAGAAATTCAGGAGTGCGAAATTCCACGTCTTTGATAAAATCGATAACATCCTGCATGTTGTTCCCGCTTACGGAGAGATTAAACCCATTAAAGCCGGGGAAATTCGGCTGTGGCAACGACTGTGTTCCGTCAAACGAAAAGGAAGCGCTCACGTGCCTCGAGGACGCCAAGCCGTCCAGCCAGTGCGGAAAATCGAAAAGCTTATCCTGGGGAACAAGAAGCTTGGTCATCGCATCTTTGTAGGACTGTGCCAAAATCGCATCGCGCTTAAGGTCGGCAAGAGCTCCAATCCCCTGGGCACGCCTAGCGATCAGCGCCCGGTCCGCGATGATCTTGTCTGCTTCGGTGACGATATCGCCGGATAAGACGTACAACGCAAAACTTAAGGCGGCTATTCCCCCGACAATAAGGGCGACACTTATCCACATTTCGCGCCGAAAACTGTTTGACATCTCTATATCTTTTTATTGTATCAATTTTGCCGGTTATGGGGAACGCCCATCCCACAGGCGAAGAAAGCGGGAAAATTGCCCATTTTGCCGCAACCTGTTATTTTGAGATGGATTCCGATCCAACTATATTATCGATACCATGCCCGAAGAACTATTTTACAACGCGCTCGCCGTTTTCCATCAAAGTAATTACCATGCGCTCTTAAAGCTCAAGGAGCGTTTTTCCGGCTGGGAAGCCGCGTGGCGTGCGCTCCTCGCTACGGAAAAAACTTTGCCCGATCCGGAAAAAGAATGGCAAAAAGTCGCCGAACGAGGAATGGGGTTGCTCCTCCGCGAGCATCGGGATTATCCCGCCCTGCTTAAAGAGATACCCCATGCGCCCTTGGGTATTTATTTTTTAGGCGCTCCGCCAAAAACCGAATCGCTTCCCTTCGCGGTCGTTGGAACCAGGAAATCGACAAGCGAAGGGCGGGAGCTCGCACGCGAATTTTCCCGAAAGCTCGCCGAAAAGGGTTTTACGATTGTGAGCGGCCTCGCCCTGGGGATCGATGCCGCCGCACATACGGGGTGCCTCGAAGCGGGAGGCGCAACCACCGCTGTGCTCGGGAACGGCCTCGATTATTTTTATCCGCGGACGAACGAAAAGCTTGCCGAAAAAATACTCGCATCCGGGGGGTCGATCCTTTCCGAATATCCTCCCGGAACGCCGGCGCTGCCGCACCGATTCCTGGAACGGAACAGGATCATATCCGGCCTCGCGCGGGGGACGCTTGTCGTCGAAGCCCCCGAACGCTCGGGATCCTTGGCTACCGCGCGATTCGCACTTGACCAGAACCGTGACGTATTTATCATCCCCGGCCCCATCGCCCATCCGAACTTCAAAGGCTCCAATCAATTAATCCGTCAAGGGGCAGAACTCGTGACGAGCGCAGAGGAAATCTTGGAAGCGTATGGCATTGAAAATAAAAATAAAGTGATGCCTGATGAAAAAACGCTTACATCCGAAGAAAAGCTTATTCTATCTGCGCTACGGAGCGTGTCGGGCCCGCTCGACGTTGACAAAATAATAGAGATAACTACACTGGAACCTCGAGTCGTGAACCGTACGCTTAGCTTTCTCTCTCTTAAAGGATTCATCAAAGAAAGCGGGGAAGGGTATACAATTACTGAATAACGAATAATGAATGAAGAATAATGGAAAAGATTATAAGATCTTTATTTCGTTGCGATAAAAACATAGGCCAATCCTTTATTTATTATTCATAATTCATTATTCTACCCATTATGAAACTCGTCATCGTTGAATCGCCCACAAAGGCGAAAACAATTTCAAAGTTCCTCGGAAAGGAATATATCGTGGAATCATCCTACGGCCATCTTCGCGACCTTCCAAAAAGCAAAATCGGTATAGACGTAAAACACGATTTTACGCCAACGTATGTCATTCCGAAGAAAGCAACGGAGGTCGTCGAAAAACTTAAGGCCCATGCTATGAAAGCCGCGCAAGTCATTCTCGCAACCGACGAAGACCGCGAAGGAGAAGCGATCGCTTGGCACCTTGAAGAGGCGCTCGACCTGAAGAGCCGCCCGAAAGAAGAAGTAGAGCGCATCGTATTCCATGAGATTACAAAGGATGCCATTCTCGAGGCGCTCGAACATCCGCGTCAGATAGACATGCACCTTGTTGACGCCCAGCAAGCACGGCGGGTGCTCGACCGGCTCGTGGGCTACGAACTTTCCCCTTTTCTTTGGAGAAAAATCCGCTACGGCCTCTCTGCGGGACGGGTCCAGAGCGTAACCGTACGCCTCGTCGTCGAGCGCGAACGGGAGATCGAAAAATTCAATCGCGAAGAATATTGGACGATCGAAGCGAAGCTTTCCAAGCAGAAAAACAAGCAGATCTTTCCGGCCAGGCTGTCTGCGATGGATGGAAAGAGCATCGGGAAAATGGACATAAAGACCGAAGCCCAGGCCGGGGCAATCCTTAAAGGCCTCAAGGGAGCGGAATATATAGTGAAGGATCTTACGAAACGCGATACCTCTCGCACGCCCGCTGCCCCCTTCACCACCTCTACACTGCAACAGGAAGCAGCGCGCCAATTCGGCTTTTCCGCAAAACAAACGATGGTCATTGCCCAACAGCTCTACGAGCAGGGCTTTATCACGTACATGAGAACGGACAGTTTGAACCTCGCCGCCTCGGCCCTTACCCAGGCGCAGATCATTATTAAGGAACGCTATGGCGCGGACTATTCACTCCCGGCTCCCCGTTTCTATACGAATAAATCGAAAGGTGCACAGGAAGCGCATGAAGCGATCCGGCCGACAAATCTTTCCAAAACTCCGGCGGACGAAAGCTTCCGCGATAAGGGGCAGGAAAAACTGTACAGCCTTATTTGGAAGCGGACAATCGCTTCGCAAATGCAACCGGCGCTCTTCGAACAAACGAGCGCGACGATCAGCGCACATGGGGATAAATACCTTTTTCGCGCATCCGGACAAGTCGTCACATTCGACGGCTTCATGAAGGTATATACGGAGGGAAAAGATGAGAGCGACGAAAGCGAAGAAGAAGGCATGCTTCCCGCGCTTCTCAAGGACGAAAAGCTTGATTTCCACGAACTCGCGCCGCTACAGCACTTCACGGAACCCCCGCCACGCTATACGGACGCAACGCTCGTAAAGGCGCTCGAAGCCGATGGCATCGGTCGGCCGTCAACCTATGCGCCAACTCTATCCACCATCCAGGACCGCGGCTACGTCGAGAAGATCGATAAAAAGTATCGCCCGACGGAGATCGGCATACTCGTAACCGATCTTTTAGTAGAGCACTTTCCCGAAATCGTCGACATCAAGTTCACGGCGCGCATCGAAGAGGAATTCGACGAAATTGCCGAAGGAAAAGCAAAATGGGTGCCGGTGATCAAAGAATTTTACGGTCCGTTCAAGAAAAACCTTAAAGAAAAAGAGGCATCTGTTGAAAAACAGGTCGAGGTCTCGACCACCCCCTGCCTGCATTGCGGCGAAATGATGCTTATAAAATTCGGGCGCAACGGAAAGTTCCTCGCCTGCCCGGATCCGTTAAGCAAAATAACACTCCCCATGCCCGAGGAAGCCGCAAAAATTAAAGAGCTCACTGAAAAAACAAAAGATGAGCGCTGCCCAATTTGCGGGAAAGACATGAAAGTGCGACGCGGGCGTTTCGGATTCTTTTTAGGATGTATGGATTATCCAAAATGCAAAGGCCTCTCGAAGATCTGGGATAAAACTGGATTCAAATGCCCCCATTGTCTTGCCTCCCCTGAACGGCGCGAGAAGCCCGGCGACGTCGTGCTCAAAAAATCCCGCGGCCGCGGCAAACCGTTCTATGCTTGCACGCGCTATCCCGAATGTATGTTTATCATGAATAACAAACCCGAAAGCGAAGCCGCTCTGCAGGAAGCGCTCGTTGTGTATCTCAAAAAAGAAGAAGATAAAAAGAACGGTGTGGTACCCGAAAAGAAACCGCGGGGGAAAAAGAAAAAAGCCACCTCCGAAGAAGTGGCTCAAGACAATAATTAGTTGAGCGCATGCGGCTCGAACGAGGGCGCTATAAACGCCACGAAAGGCAGTTTGTCAATCGCCGGCAGGTCTCGTAAGGCAATTTCGCCACTCAAGGTTCTTCCTTCCGCAAATGAACAGCGGAAGCCGGCCATCATAAGCTCCACAAGGTGTAAGGCGTGGCATGCGCAATGGATCTTTACTGCCACCGAAACCATTTCCGCCTTATTTTTAGTAAAAGCAAAAACAATCGGCGAAACAGTCAATTTTTCCATATCAATCCTTTAACTCTTCCGTGCGTTTTTGAAATTCTGTAATTAGGATATGATGGAACCATGGCATCGGTCAAGCAAAATCAAGGCGGGGTGGTCGCAAAAGCATACGCTTTTGCCGAAAAAGCACACGCGAAGCAAAAACGCCAGAACGGCGAACCATATTTCAATCACGTACTTGCCACAGCCGAAATATTGGGCCAATGGCGCCTCGATGAGGCGACAATCGCAGCGGGGCTCCTGCACGACGTGGTCGAAGACACCGGCACCCCGCTCGACACCGTAAGGCAAGAATTCGGCGAAGAAATCGCCTTCCTCGTCGACGGCGTAACAAAGCTCGGCCGCATCAAATATCGCGGCGCGGAAGGCAAGGTTGAGAACCTCAGGAAAATGATACTGGCCCTGAGCCAAGACCTGCGCGTGATCTTTATTAAGCTCGCCGATCGCTTGCACAACATGCAAACCCTTGGCGTTCTACCGCCCGTGAAACAAAAACGCATTGCCCTTGAAACCGACGAGATTTATGCGCCCTTGGCGTACCGGCTCGGCATGCAGAATGTGAGCGGCGAATTGCGGGACCTCGCTTTCCCCTATCTCCACCCCGAAGAAGACCGCTGGCTCAAAAAAATAGCCATCGAGCACTATGAATCACGGCACAAATATCTTGAAAAAATAAAACCTATGCTGCTTGAGGTGCTCAAGAATCACGGCATCGAACCCTTAACGGTTGATTTCCGCGCGAAGCGCCACGCAAGCCTGTACCAAAAACTGGTGCGGCACGATATGGATATCGAAAAGATATACGATCTCGTCGCGGTGCGCATCATTGTCGCCTCCGTCCAGGAATGTTACGCCGCGCTCGGCGTGATCCACGAACTCTGGCCACCGCTGCCCGGGCGCATCAAGGACTATATCGCGATGCCAAAGCCGAACAGCTACCGCAGCCTGCACACAACCGTCATCGGCCCCG
>JBGPNL010000005.1:0-14830 GCA_041487555.1 Minisyncoccia bacterium
CCATAAAATATAGCTATCTCGAGTGTCGAGATAATCCATTTTTCTAATCTCGACCTCAGAGATGCATATGTAAATCATAGCATTTATGGGTTTCTTCGTTTTTAAGCTTCTGTGCATAACCGCTCGCTTAAACAACAAAAAACCTCGCTAAATACGAGGTTTTTCATTAGCCGAAGCCAATTTCAATTCTTACTTCCCATGACACTTTTTATACTTTTTACCGCTTCCACAAGGACAGGGATCATTCCTGCCGACCTGCTTGGTTCCCGCGGGAAGATTCCCCGTGGATTGAGCTGGCTGATTCGTTTTAAGCTGTACGCCTGCCTGCGCAGGCAGGCGCGGTTGCGATACGGGCTGGCCCGTGGATGAACCGGCAATCTTGAAAAGATTATTAAAAATCCAGCCGTTGAAGTTCACCCAGAAATTCTTGAAAAGCCGGTGCGCTTCGCCGCGGTATTCGACGAGCGGATCATGCTGGCCATAAGCCCTCAGGCCCACGGACTCGGAAAGCGCTTCGAGGTCTTCGAGATGCGTCATCCAGAGCATATCGAGAATTCCCGAAACCCGGCTCAACGCCTGCGCGTCTTCCGCGATATGAGCGCTTCTTTTTTTAAGCAGCGCTATAAAATCTTTTTCAGTCGGATCTTGCGGCAAAGGCGAGTCCTTCGTTGCTATCCCCACTTCTTCAAATATCTTCTTTATATCCGGCACTTCTCCATTTTCGCCTGCCTGCGTAGGCAGGCCGACCGACATATTATTGATAAGCTCGAAATGCGCTATCACCGATTCGGAAATTATGGTCGCAAGCATTTCTTTACTGAGGCTCCCTAAAATTTCCAATCGACGCTTATACACCGATGTGCGCTGCTTGGTCAACACATCGTCGTATTCCAAAAGATGTTTGCGCATATCGAAATTGGCACCCTCAACTTTTGCCTGCGCCTGCGCCACGATCTTTGAAAGAAAATTCAATTGGATGGGCTCATCTTCCGGCAGATCGAATCGGTCCATCATGCCCTTTATCTTGTCTCCGCCGAAAATGCGCAAAAGATCGTCCTCCAGGGAAAGGAAGAACTGGGAAACACCGGGGTCCCCTTGTCTGCCCGCACGGCCTCTGAGCTGGTTATCGATACGCCGCGCCTCGTGCCGTTCCGTGCCGATCACGAATAGTCCGCCTAGTTCGCGAACCTTCTTCGCGGCCTCTGGTTCCGGAGGATTGCCCCCCAAAATGATGTCGACGCCGCGCCCTGCCACGTTCGTCGCTACCGTAACCGCCCCAGGCTTGCCCGCCTGGGCGATGATCGCGCCCTCACGTTCGTTGTTCTTCGCATTCAGAAGCTCGTGCGGAATATTCGCGTTCCTGAGCATCGCCGAAAGCAATTCGTTCTTCTCGATGGACGCTGTCCCCAAAAGGATCGGCTGGCCCTGCTTATGCCGCTCCGCAACCTCGCGGACAACTGCCTTGTATTTCCCCGCAAGCGTTTTATAGATCGCATCATCCACGTCTTTGCGGATAAGCGGATTATTCGTCGGAATACTTACCACCTCAAGGTTATATACCTTATGAAATTCCTCGGCTGAGGTCTGCGCAGTGCCCGTCATGCCCGAAATCTTCTTATACATCCTGAAATAGTTCTGGACGGAAACCTTGGCATAGGTTCTCGATTCTTCCTTTACGAATACGCCTTCCTTGGCCTCAATCGCCTGATGCAGGCCACTCTGGTACCGCCTGCCATGAAGCATGCGGCCCGTAAATTCGTCTACAATAATGACCTCGCCGTTTCGCACCACATATTCCTTGTCCTTATGGAAAAGCGCCTTGGCCTTTAAGCTCTCTTCGAGGTAATGCACAAGACGGATGTTCTCCGGTGCATAGAGATTCTTCACGCCGACGATTTTTTCCACTTTTTCGATGCCTTTTTCCGTAATGGAAACGTTTTTCAGTTTTTCGTCAATCGTATAATCTTTCTCGTCTCCCTTGCCATCATCGGCCGCATCGGCATCGCCCTGCTCAAGATTCCGCACCACGCGCGCGAAGGTCTTGTAGTACTCGCTCGATTGCTCATCGGGGGCGGCGATAATCAGCGGTGTACGCGATTCATCGATCAAAATACTATCGACTTCGTCGATGATCGCATAAAAGTGCTCGCGCTGCACTCGGCTTTCAAGGCTTTGTGCCAGATTGTCACGCAGATAATCGAAACCAAACTCATGGTTCGTGCCATACGTAACGTCCGCAACATATGCTTCGCGGCGCGAGACCGGGCGCAAGAATTCCTGCTGCACCAAAAAGTTCCCCGTCGCCTGTTCTTCTTTATCGATCAATTTCTCGGCACCCTCGGGAATTTTCCATTCAGGGTCGTAAATATAAGCTGCGTTCGGGACCAGGCAGGAAACACTGAGCCCGAGCGCGCGGTAAATGCGCCCCATCCAGACGGCGTCGCGCCGGGCAAGATATTCGTTTACGGTCACGACATGCGCTCCCTGGCCCGACAGTGCGTTTAGATAGGTCGGCGCAACGGCCGAGAGCGTCTTTCCTTCACCAGTCGTCATCTCGGCAACTGCACCCCTATGGAGCACAAGCCCGCCCATAAGCTGCACATCAAAAGGCCGCTGACCCAGTGCCCGCCGCGCGGCTTCCCTCACGCGTGCAAAAGCCTCGGGCAGGATGTCGTCGAGTGTAATGCCCTCTCCCGCAAGACGTTTCTTAAGCTCCTCGCTTGAGCGCTTGAGCTCTTCATCCGAGAGTTTCTTAATATCCTCTTCGAGCGCGTTAATTTCCACCACCTTTTCCCGAAGTGGTTCAAGCGGATCTCCTACAAATAATTTTTTAAGTGAGTCGAGCATAACTTAGAGATTATAAACCTTTTTACGTGTTGTTGCCAGCTAAATATTTTCCTGCTATGCTGCAGCGAGCATCGCATCGAAAGAGGTGATAAGTGGAAGCGTTAAACATACACAGCAGATCTTCAGATGAACGCGCTCGAAAGTTAAGCAATTTCTCTGTCCATGGTTTCAGGCTTGATGGAGATGCGCTTGCTTCCGTCGAAGGATTTATTCAGGGGATAAAATTTCCCAAGGGACACCCTAATCGGATAGAGGCATTTAATTCGACGGGCATGAAAGCGAAAAAGCTTGGGGAAACAGCCGAGCGAAAATCCATCTGGTGGAAATCGTACACATGCGCATACGGCTCCCCGGAGCATCACAGACTTCTCGCGGTCGCGATCCGTGCAAAATTCGTCCAGAATCATGACGCAATGGAAGCGCTTCTCGCGACGGAGGGACTGGCGCTTACTCACGATACCGGCGAACCCGAGCCATCGAACACATCGCTCCCCGCTCAAATTTTCTGTGATATTCTTACAAATATCCGCGAAGAATACCTAAAAACCCGCAAGTAATTTGCGGGCTTTTTTTATTCGATAACGCGATAGCGTTGACGATGCTCGCTAATTGCTATTTATCTTTGCCCCGTTTCGGCGTCAAAAACTTATCCCGATACTTTTCGATCTCAAGACGCAGCGTATCCTTTACCATATCCACCGCCGAACGGGCATCGCCCGCCTCCTCTTCTGCCCTTAATTCTTTGCCGGGAAGATGGACGCTTGCAACTCCGCGGAACACGTCGCCATGCTGGTGATGGGCCGTCGTACGCAACACTTCAACGTGCACCTCTACTTCCCCCTCCGACTCGAAATGACCCAAAAACTTATCGAGCTGCCCGAATTTTTCTTCGATATACGCCTTGAAACTCGGCGTCAGATCCACTTTTATTGTCTTAATATTTATTTTCATGAATTCATGATAGCATACGCGATTCGAATCCACTAATGCATCCGAATGCCTCAAATAAGTATTACGAACGGCCATTTGGGGTATTCGGATGTAATTCGAAACATTCGTATCGGATAGATCACAAAATCTGCACTTCCTCCTCTAGCTTGATACCGAATTTCTTATATACTTCGGCTTTCGCAAGCTCGAGCAGCTTCTTTACGTCACGCCCCCCGGCGTTCTTTACATTCACGATGAAATTCGGGTGTTTCTCCGAGATCATAGCTCCTCCCGCTCCCTTCCCCCGAAGGCCCGACTCGGAAATAAGCTTTGCGGCGGAAATGACGGCGAAGGGGTCCGTTTTCACGGAAAACTTCGAACCTTTGAATTCCAGCGTGAGAGCAGCCAGCGCCTTTTTGTGTTCTTCGCTTCCTTCCTTATGGATCCGCGCGAGCGGAACATTCTTGAATATGCTCCCGATATTCGGATATTCGAGCGGATGGTTTTTCTTCCGATAGTCGATCTTCTCCTGAATCGATTGCTCAATCTCTTTTTTATTACCTTTCCGAAGATGAAGAACTGCTGAAAGAATTATTTCTCCTCCATTCTTCTTTTTGAAAATGCTGTCGCGGTAATTGAATTCGCATTCGGCGACCGGCCGCTCGATCATCTTCATGGTCTTCGTATCCAGGCTGCGCACAGACTCGATCACGTCCTTCATTTCGCCTCCGAAGCAACCGGCATTGCCGCGTATTGCGCCGCCAAGCGTCCCCGGCAATCCTCCGGCCCATTCAAGGCCAGATAACGAATGCGCAATTGTGTAATTGAGTAATTCGGTAATTGAAACCCCAGCACCCACACTTATTTTTTCTCCACGAACCTCGAGAAGATTTATTCCGGGCTTTATGACGAGACCGTTAAATCCTGCATCATCAATCAAAAGGTTGGTTCCCCCGCCCAGGATAAAAATATCGAGCTCTTTTTCCCGCCCGAATGCGACGGCTTCGATCACATCGCCCTCACTCGATGCTTCGAAAAAAAATCGGGCCGGTCCCCCGATCTTATAATTGCTGAATCTGGATAGATTTACGTTCTCTTTTATAGCCATCCTAACTAAAGTGGTTGCGAGAATGAAATTGGATTCCACCCTGAAGGCTGCAAGTGGTGACCTCCAATTCTGTTTGTTATGAAATGAGTGCTCTCCTTGCAGCCATTCAAGGCACAAGGCATTCTCTTCTCGCAACCACTTTAAATAAGATGTACGACCTCTCCCGCCGTTGTTCGAGCGAAGCGAGATTACAACGGTGCGATCCCGCGCCCTCACTAAAAAATATATCTTTGCTAATAAATAAGCGCAACAGGCGGGATCCACGCAGCCCTAGCCTCGCTATCGCTTCAGAGGGCTGCGGGGGCAATCCTGCCTGCCGGCAGGCAGGTCTGTTTGTTATGAAATGAGTGCTCTCCTTGCAACCACTCAAGATGCAAGCGAGCTCTCTCGCCCCGCAACCGCCTTAACCAGCAATATATTGATGATATCGCGCTCGTGGCTGAAATGGAAGGCCTTCAAAAGGTGGATCTGGGGCGTGATTTTACAAAACTAAAAGTCCTCTTTCGAGGACTTTTAGCCAAACAGAACCGTATGGGATATACCTTAGTCGATATCATCGTTAAGGTATACTCGCACGCATTTCTTAGTCATTATAGCAGGACATGCCCTATAAAGTCAAGGCATATTTACAAAAATAACCGGCTTAGGTATAATCTGTCGTAGTAGGAGATTTGATATTTCCATAACAAGGAGAGGTTGAAGTGACTATCCTTAAACATTTTTGGCTTGTATGCCTTCTCTTTCTTACGCCGTTAGGGCTCTCGGCCCAATCGAAACCAATCGTGCCGCCGCCCAAGGTTACGGACCCCGGCCCCCCTCCCGACCTAAAACCGGACTGGGCACCCAATACACCGACATTTTCCGTCATCTTGAAAAACGAACCCTCACCGCTTTCATTTGAAATCGAAAGGGAGCTCCGGGCATTTGTCGTGGGCTTTTCCATCTGCTCGCAGCAAAAGATCTGCGGATCGGTCGACTTCCTTTGGAGAATTCCGCCAGGAAATATTATCTATATTTCCCCGTCGGCAAACGACTTGCGGGTGATCGCCACCCCGGAAGATATTAAAAAGTGGCATTCGTTCCTAACCGCTTACAACGTTCCGCAAGCGAAGGATTCAGCGCCGCTCAAGAATCATTTTATCCTCCTTTCCGCATCTGAGGAGGGAGGATTAGGCATCGGCACAGACAGCTTCCGCGGTTCCAATGAACCGGTAATTCTCATCGTCGTCGGCCGTGGATTTTATAGCCACGAAGCCGTACCCGATCCGAGGATCAAGACGATACGCGGAAGAGATTTTCTCTCGGCCTGGGAAAAAATAGCGATGTCCCCATCTGACATCTCCAAGCTGCCAAGCTGCAATAACCTGTCGAAAGAAGACAGGGACTTGTGTGAGGACAGTCAAAGAGAAACCCTCGAACTTCAATATCGCCTGGTCAATTTGGCAAGCGTAGGCAAAAGATACGAATTACTGACGACTGGCGACGAAAAGCTAAAAATGCCAGGCCCGCAGCTCGCGAAAGTAGAACACTGCACATACGACAAGCTGCAAGCAACCGTAAAAATGGAAGCCGCTGTCGCGTCCGGGTCTTCGCATATCGAAGCCGCCCAAGGCATGATGAAAGATCCCGAAGCGCAATCTTGCGCGAACTTGCTTTGGGATTATAACTTCAACGCGACCACGGCTCTCTTCGATGCCGGTAATAAATTTCACGGCCCCACGGGAGCACCTTTACTGCCCGAAGAAATGTATAATTTCTACGATGGTTACCGGAAAAAAGAGAAGGTGGTCGCGGACTATGTCCGTTGGCGCCTCGGTAACCTATGGTACGAAAAATCGCCGAACGTGGATCTCTACAAAGTGATCTGGGATCCCGAAAAGAGCAAACGACGCAAATAAACACAAAGCGCGCCGCCGCCATGACGACGCGCTTTTTATTTTGCGAACTGGGCGAATTAAGCTGATGCCAATATCGTCGGCTGTTTTTTAAACACGATGAATTTATAACCGAGGAAATTCCAGAGGAACGAAGCGGCAACGCCCGAAAGCGGAGCGACGATATTTACCCAAATAGAGGTCGATGGCCCTGCGGATTTCGTGAATGTGGCAACCCCTACGTTCAGGCCCCAGCCAATAAGAGCGATCGTGTAGAAGGAAGTGATTTGCTTCGCGCCCGCTTTTTCTCCGGAGGAAAAGGTCCAATATTTGTTCCAAACAAAACTATTTGTCGTCGCGCACAGGAATGAAAACGCCTTGAGCGCCGCAAAGATCGCATTACTGATATTCCCCGGATCCCCTCCGCGCACGAACGTTTCCAGGTTGAATACGCCGATGTCGATAAAGCTGTTCAACGATCCCACGGCGGCGAACTGGGCGAACTGATAGATGACCGGCAGTTTTGTACCGATGAGCCATGCGACAAAAAGCGCTAACGGGGCGAGGAAAAGAAATCCCAAAAACATGCCCATCCGGAGGGACATCGTAAGATGCGGAGCTATCTGCGGAATATGGGAAAGAATCGGCTGGATAAGAATACCGACAGCGGCGCCGATAGCTACAACGAGTTTCGAATCTTTTCTATTCATGGCTTAAAAGTAAATTGCAATTGGTAAATAGTAACTCGATAATTACGAATTACCAGTTTCTCATTACTAATTTCTGGCTATTGCAGCTCGAACGTGAGCGTCACGTCGTCTTTTACGTCCTGCGTACCCGGCTCGATCGTCGGAGGCGCAATGGTCGGCGCAGCGGCATCCAGCCCCATGCTTTTGCCCGCAGCATAATAGTAGTACGGGATCGGTACGGAACCCTGGGATTCCGCGATATTCAATACCCTTCCGAGGCTTACGCCGTTCGCAGCTGCCATTTCCATCGCTTTCGCGCGCGCCTTCGCAAACGCATCGGCGCGGGCAACGGACAAATACTTCTCCGGATCTTCAACGGTAAAGTTGATACCGCCAATCTGATTCACTCCCAAAGGAGTAAGCCCGCCGATGATCTCCGGGACTTTTTTAAAATCCCTCATTTTTACCGTTACCGTTTGCGTCAGGGTATATCCGGTAATGAAATTCCTCTGCGTGTTCTGGTCATATTGGTAATCCGGCGATAAGCTATAACCGGTCGTCGCGATATCTTTTTCCCCGAGCCCTTCCGATTTCAGGAACGTGATAACCGCGGAAATCTTTTGATTATTGCTATCGGCGATGTCTTGCGGGCTTTTGCCGCGGGAGACAACCGAGAAAGAAGACTCCGCGAGATCGGGCGTTACCGTCGTTTTCCCTTCGGCGGCGATCGTAATCGTGCGCACGGATACGAAAGAATTAGTAAGCCTGCCGAGTAAAGGCATCACGAAAAAGATAACGTTCGCGATCGCCACTACGATAAGCACGTCGAGCAATATCCAGAAATATGTTTTTGCTTTTTCTTGATTCATAATTTGTATATCGTTTTAATTATTTTTTATTCCTATGCTTTCCAGGGGCATGGATCCCGGCTTTCGCCGGGACGACCGAAGCAGTAACTTCGATCGTTTTTTTGAATTCGCTTATCTCGAGGCTCGCACCCCCAACAAGGGCGCCGCCTATCTCTTTGTATTGTACAAAGCTCCCTATGTTCGCGCCAGTTACCGAACCGCCGTAGAGCACCGGCGCATCTGGAATATGCGCTTTCCTGAGTGTTGTTTTTATGAAGCTCGCCATCGCAACCGCCTCTTCGGGCGGATCGGGAATGCCGGTACCGATAGCCCAGACGGGCTCATAGGCGATAATAATATGTTCCTTGTGGCGGCCGCCGATGCCGCGCAGATCCTTCTTGAGTTGCTGCGCAACAAAACGCTTGGCCACCGCGAATCCCTTTCTTCGTACCGATGCCGACTCGCCGACGCACAGGATCACCTTTAGGCCATCCCGGAGCGCCAACGCTATTTTCTTGTTGATCATCGCATCCGTCTCTTTGAGCCACTTCCTCCGCTCCGAGTGGCCAATGATGACATATTGCACACCAAGGGAACGAAGCATCCTCGGCCCCACCTCGCTCGTATAAGGCCCATGTTCTTCCCAGAATACATCCTGCGCACCGAGCGCCACGCGGCCTTCGTTCTTTTGCGTATGAATCTTCGCTATCTCTTCGAGATAGATGAACGGAGGGCATATGGCTACTTCCACGCCACGATACGCTTTTTGCCCCGCAATGCCGCGGAAAAGATGAAGCGCCTCCATTTGTGTTTTAGGGTTCTCTTTCCAATTCGCAACCAGTAATTTTTTAGCCATGAATTATATATAGCTTACCACGAGGCTCGGGAAGATAAAAAAGAAAGAAGCCTCATCCAAAAAGGAATGAGGCTTCAACATACTATAGGTCTTATTAGGGCTTTGGCGAACCCGGAAGGGACGCGCGACCGTCCATGAACGACTCGTCATCCGCTAGTCTGGGTGCGGAATAGACACCTGAAGCGTCATCCTTCGGCATCGGCCAAATGCGGCGTTTGTCGAAGACCTCACTCCCGGAGCTTTTTTCGAGCCGGTAACGGACTTTTCCGTCGGTGTAAGCGATGGCGTACGGCTCGTTCTCAATGAAATCATTTTCATGGGGAACGATGGTAACGATGGCCTGTGTGCCGTCTTCAAAATCGAACTGCACTTTTTTCTGGCTATCGAGTACGCTTGCCTTCAGCCGTTTCGCGAACTTGCCCTTCGGGCGATAGTATTCCCATACCGCACCCGGAACGGGCGAATAATAGTTCGCGGTCGTCCACACCTTCACGAAGCTTTCGATGCCGATAGAGGCATCCACCTCGGCATGGTCATCGCCATGCTTCGGGTGGCGGAGATCGATCCGGATCTTGTAGTTCTCGTTCTTCGGACCGATGCGGAAATGATCAATGCCGGAAGGCAAAGGCCATCCCGCTTTGTTCTCTTCCCACACGTCGCGAGGCTTGCCGTCCATCGGCGAGATCTCGACAACGATCGGGTTCGGCTTCGGTTTTTCGTCCTTCCGCTCCGGCTCCTGCTTGGGAAACATCTTCGCGAGCACGCCGGAACTTTCGACGTCGCCGAGGCTCCTGATTGAGGACTGCTCGACGAAATCGGGCAGGCCGAAAGCGGGATCCTTGCCTTCACGCTTCGAGTCAATGATCGCAATCGCCGTGTAATCGCTTACGCGGATAAGGCGGAATGCGGGTTTCGATTCGTCTTTGCCGTTCACGGTCTTGAACCCCTCGATATATTGGGGCACGTTTTGAGTCGGATTCTCGTTCGGCTTGTCGTTCGCCGCCGCGATGCGGTAGGCAACAAAATGGTAGTTCCTACCCTCGGGCAGCCAACGGAACGCGTTGGGGTCGTCGGGATGCGCGGGATCTTTCTCTTTTTTCCCGTACTTCTCGGAGAGCCCGCGGTTCAGTTCGCCGATCTTTTCGAGCCGGCCGTCTTTCTTGGCCGCCTCAATCTCCGGCGTGATGAAAGAGAACATCTCCCCCGCAAAGTTTTGCGGAATGGCGATCTTCTTCACATCGTAGCCGTTGCGCATATCCGCCCCTTCATAGGGCGAAACTTGCCCGGCAAATACCTTGAATTGCTCGAAGACCCTTGCGGCGCGCACCATGCTCAAGCGAAATTCAATCACTTTGAGCCGATGTGCCATGTCCGGACCCAAGCCCCAAACATCGATATAGTTGGCGTCTTCTTCGTTCTTGCGACTCAGAAAATCCTTCATTGACTGAACGGACCTCTGGAGCTCGCCTTCCATGTCTTCCCACTTGATGATCGAGTAAACGACCACTCGAGCGGTATGCTCGTCGTTCTCTTTGAGGAAATATTTTTCCTCGATGCCAGCATAACAGATGGTATCCCGATGGTCTTCATCGAGCTGTTTCGCCGTCGCTTTTGAATCACAGGTGCCAAGGACGCTCGATCCGCAGGAAGTCGCGAAGAGGGCGAGCGCACACAGGGTACACACGAACAACAGTTTAGTTCTCATTGTACGCCTCCTTCGAGCGTCTTCGTATCCAGACTCTTCATGAACTGCAAAACTTTTTCGGGATGCATTGCGAGTTCCCTAAGTTCCGCAGGATGTTTGGTGTAATACGCTTCTAATTCCCGCTGTTTATCCGCAGGAACAAGCTGCCGATACAGATTCAACCACACCGGCGGGATAGCCACATCGCTCATGACCATCGTAGACGACTTTTCTTTCGTGGAATCCCACGATTCTTTGCCGATCTCGGCGATCATCTCCGAATTCTGCTCGATATATTCCTCGGTCTTTTTCGGACCGCCCAAAAGGGTCGGATGGAATTCTCTCGCCATGAGGATATAGATATAGGCGTTCTTGTCGTTCCAGCGGTAGTTCATGGAGGCCCAGAACCACGGGTCGGAATAGAATTCCGGCAGAAGGACATCTTCGCAGAACTTCAAAAGCACTGCTTTGATGCGGTCCTGTTCACCCATATACTTGTTCCAAGCAACTTCGTCGATCACCCAATTTCCGGTGCCGTCATCCCACTTCACCATCTCTTTGCGCGCCTGAACATAGTTCAGGCCGAAAAAAACCTTGATGGGCTTGCGGAGCGGAGCCGTATAACCATGAAAGAAAAGGTCGATCTGGTCCTGCGTCGCGAGCATCTCGGGCATGGAGGCTTCCATCTCGACGTCAAAAACGTCGGCCAACGGAAACCGCTGCAGTGGGCTTGCATGAACGAATTCATGCGCGAGCACCTTCGGAAGCCCGGTAAGGACATCCGCAGTCCACGCTTGCGGATTGTAATACACCCGCCCCGTTTCGAGCCACGTGACTCCCAAAATACCCTGGATCCTCACGTTGTAGCCGAGGTGAAGTTCCCGCGGCACAAAATCGCTCGGCTTCAGATTTTGCAGAAGATAATAGTATTCGCGGTACGTGATGTGGTCGGCTTCGTAGCCGGGAATGACAAGGTCAAGATTTTTTTCGAAATCTTTCGCGTCCTTCCCTTCTTTCCCGAGTTTTTGCTCGAGGATCTTCACCGATTTCTCGGCGAGACGGCCAAGCACTTTAAAGTTGTAATCGCGCGCGCGCTTCGTCTGTTCGACGAACTGCTCGACGACGAGCTTCACGTCGTTTGAGGAAATAGTTTTCTTTCCGCAAAGAGTCGTGACGACATAATTGCCGTCCGGCTGAAGCACATAGTGGTCCAAGATGATCGTCGCCATGGCCGGAGCCTTTCCGGTGGCCGATGTGCTGAGCACATCCGTATGCACCGCCGCAGAATCGCTGCCAGGGATAAAGACCCCAAAACTATTTTGGTCTCCCTGAAAACACTTTCTGTCCGCTTCCAAATTCCGCACATACTCCTGGAATTGCAATACCGGTTTCGTTTCTTTGACGACGCCAGCGGGTACGAACCACGCTAGTTTCGCCATAATATCGGAGGGTTTGTCAGGAGCTGCCGGAGTTTGGGCGAGAACGTTCGAGATGCTGAACAATGAAAAAAACAAAGCAAGCAACGTACCAATCGCTTTCGATCGCATTAGACTTCTCCTTATAAGACTTAGAAAGATTCTACTGTGAATCGTACCTTTTATGGGGAAATGGGGGCAATGCACAGGGTGTGCATAACTTCCGCTCGCCGTGAAGTTTCCCGCGCCATAGCCAAAAGGCCTAATGGCGCGGGAAACACGGCTCGCTTTTATGGAAAATGCGGGATCGAATCCCCTTTGCGCCTCCCGGGCTCTCTTTAAAGTCGGCGCAAGGGGAAGCCTGCGCTCTTGAGGGGAAGGATCCTCCTTCCATCGCAATATGGTGAGATAAATTCTGATTCAGACCCAGCGGCGATTGTGATATATTATAGGGAGACGCTTGAACGCAAGATCATCACTGGACGGGAGTCGCTTATGAAAGATTGGCTTGGCTTTGAAAAGTGGTTCGATTTTTCGCACGAACATACGTTCGGCGGAAAAGTTGGAAAATGGTTGATCGTATTTGGTGTTGATATAATATGGATCACCGCCGCAACATTATTTCTCCTTTTTGTAGGGGGGTTCGGCAAGGCGCAGCTCAATGTACTCATAGCCCATCCCATCGGTCAAAATACCCTTTATGCGAATCTGCTCACGGGAACCCTTGGTCAACCGCCAAGCATCGGCATGGTCTTTTTCCTTGCCTGCGTTCTCGCCCCGCTTTGGGAGGAAGTCGCATTCCGGGTCTTTCCGATATTTCTGGCGCGCAAGCTTACTCCAAACGAACCCATAGAGTGGTGCGCAAGCAGCGGGGCTGATCGAGGGCGATTGAGTTTCTTATTTTGGGCATGTTGCTTCAGCTCTATCATTTTCGGCCTTATGCATGGGTCGGTTATCAATATCCTTTTCCAGGGTATGGGCGGCTTTCTTTTCTCCTGGCTCTATCTCAAGAACAACTGCTCTTATTGGTCCGCCGTCGCGGCACACGGCCTGTGGAATTTCATGGTCATCTTCGGATTCAGAATATGGGTGTCGTAAACGGCATCAAATCCCCATCAGTAATTTACTGATGGGGATTTTTATTTTTTATGGTGCGTAGGGAATCTCACGCGTTCGCTTGCAAAAAATAGGTTGTTTTTGCGTCGAGAATACGCTAGGATAGGTTTAGTTGATTTTCGTTCGGGAGGGATTATGAAACGAATACTCGCGGTTTTTGTTGCGCTTTTCTGTTTGGGCGGATCGCCGCTTTGGGCGGATAATCACCACCGCGAGAAACTTTCCCGATACACGAACAAGGAATACGGGGTCTCGTTCCTATATCCGACTCGCTGGACAAAGGCCAAGAACAACGGCGAACGATACGAAGGAGACGGCGGCCATTTTCTGGTTGGCGCCATAAGTAACAGAACGAACTCACTCGAGAGCGTCATCCGTTCGGAAGTGAATCACAAACTAAAACCGTACGGCGCGAAACCGAGGATTATGCGAAGGTTTATTTCCGGTCAACGCGTGGCCGTCATTGTCCCCTACGATGAATCGATAGACGATGCGGTCATTATTATCCGCTCCCCTCGCCTCGTAAAAGGTAAATATAATTTCGTTGTCGTGTATTGCGACAGGAACCACATCTACGGAATCGCCAAAAGTTTTGAGCTTATCAAGTAGCCGCTCCTAAAAAGCGGCTTTTTATTATGGCCGCAATATAAAAGGCCCCACTGATACAGTGGGGCCTTCGTGTCTCAGAGAACGCACGTTTCTTTAAGAAAGAGAATGAATATCCAGAGAAACATCGCGAGCACTACCCACCACATGACAATGAAGGGCAGCGCCATGAGCAGATCTCCAATGCTTGTGCGGTCCGAAGCCGGAAAGAGGAACCTAAGAATACGGGAATCGTCCACCGCGATGATGTCGCCCGCGTAGAGGAGTTTGGTCGAAGAGACAGCTAGCGCGTGAGCGCCGTCTTTCTGTACGCCGCTTTCGCTCTGCACGGTAGCCGCCATTTTCCCTCCGTTCAATATTCTTACAGAGTCATTCATGACTCCGCCGAAGATCGACATAGCGTAGAGGGTGAGTGAAAGGCAAAGGTACGACTTAACGGGAGATCTTCGCAAAATCCCTATTCTGTTGAGCTGACAGCGCATCGTGACAATGGCCGCGAGCAAAAAGATCTCGGCAGCCATCCCCTGAGCGGAGACAGGTTTCGTTGCCCAGTGAAAGTGTAGCCAGGGAAAGAAAAGAATTCGCGAAAGCACGGCCCGCCTCCTTTGTAATTTTGTTCTCTGCTGCCGCGTGAGTCCTACGAACTATCCATTTCTTAGATCTTATTAGATTGTCCTCAAAAATCCTTTTTTTGCCAATAGCCGCAGAAATGGCTCATGCCCTTTTCGATTCTTGATATCCGTAGCGCATAGGGAAGCGAACGGAGCGAGTCGCTATACAGCAACTCGCTCCTTGAAAACCTCTCGGTTTTCAATACTTTCCTACACGGGGAAACTTCCGTTTCCCCGACCCCCTTC
>JBGPNL010000006.1:0-14423 GCA_041487555.1 Minisyncoccia bacterium
CAACTATCTCGGGCGGCAATCCACTTCCCACAAAAGGCGTACTTGCGTTTCCCGATTACAAAAAGATCGAGAAAGATGGTTCGCATTACAGCATGCACCTTCAGGCGCTGCGCCGGGTGCATATTTCGAATGTGTTGCAATTGCCCGGAGACCAGCGCGCGGATGCGTATGATTGTGAATGGCAAGAAATGGAAAGCGAAGAAATTTCGGAAGCGGAGTGGAACGATCCTCGCGTCGAAGGACAATGTATCGCGTTCGCAGAAGCGCTCCGGTGGAATCTCACGGGCATGCTGCTCATGGTCGAGTCCCAGATCGGCTATTTCAAATTTACGCTCGCAAAAGCTCCCGACAAGATACCGAATGCAAAAGAAATGGCGAACGAACTCGCGCAAGCGCACCGTGATATTCTGACCTTATTGAGGCATATAAAAATAATCGAACGCTCCACAATGGAGGGATTGATCGATCGTGCAGCCGGGCTCGTGTCCAGATTTATCTTCAGCCCCGAATTTATGGAGGTCGAAGAGGACGTCCTCGAGGAGATTATTGAAGGCCTCAACAGAGTGCTCACGAGCGAAAAGGTGGTTGAGCGCCTTGAGTTCATCGTTCCGGTACTCAAATTATCGGATGACCTACTGAGGGCGTACCTTGGGATGGCAGAAGGCGCCGCTCAATCAGAAGCGGGCGGCGAAAATGGACAAGCGGCCCAAGGCGGAAACAACCTTCCCGATGAGATAAAGAAGAAGATCGCAAAACTCCGCCTCTCCGCGAAGGGAGAATCGGCCGAGGCGGTACAGAGCCGCAACTATGCCGACTGGCTTGAGCAGGTGCCATGGACAAAATCGAGTGCAGGCGAAAAAGACCTCGTAAGAGCCAGAAACGTGCTCGAAGAAGACCATTACGGCCTCGCGAAGATCAAGGAACGAATCCTCGATTTTCTCGCGGTGCGTATTGTGAACCCCAAGCACGGCTCCATCCTTTGTTTCGTGGGGCCTCCCGGCGTCGGCAAAACTTCGCTCGGCAGATCTATCGCCCGGGCATTGGGAAGAAAATTTGTCCGGGAAGCGCTAGGCGGAGTACACGACGAATCAGAAATCCGCGGCCATCGACGCACGTTTATCGGCGCCCTTCCCGGCCTGATTGTGAAGGGGCTCTGCAGGGCTGGAGAAAATGATCCGGTTTTCATGCTCGATGAAATCGATAAGATCGGCGAAAGACAAGGCACGAAAGAAGTTGAAGATGCGCTCATGGAGGTATTGGATTCGGAACAGAATTATGCGTTCAGCGACCATTATCTCGACGAACCACTCGATCTTTCGCGGGTATTTTTTATCGCGACGGCGAACGTCCTGTCCAACATCAGCGAACCGCTCCGCGACCGCATGGAGATAATTGAGATCGACGGCTACGCCGACGACGAAAAGAAGGAAATCGCCAAGCGGCATACCATCAAGAAAGTTCTGGAAAAAACGATCGCCCCCGCTTTGCTCCAAGAGAGCGGTACGCCGCCCTTTACGGTCGAATTTTCGGATGAAGCTATCGAAGCTATCATTTCGGATTACGACAGTACGCCCGGCATGCGCGAGATCGAAAGAGCCACGAAGGAGATCGTGGAGAAAATGCTCCGCGAGGTCCTTGAAAAGAAGATCGATCCCGCAAAGCCGAACGGAAACGGCAATGGGCATGGCAACGGCAACGGCCACGCGAAAAGCGAAGGCGAAGAAAATCAGCATCCGTCCGAGACACAGGAAGATGCCTTGAAAAAACTTCCCGTACTGCGGATAACTCCCAAGATGCTCAAAAAATACTTGGGCCAACCGCAGGAGCATACGTGGCTCGACGATTTGATCACGAAGCCTCATGCCGGCGTGGGCGCGATACTCATGGTCAATAATAGCGGCCAGGGCGCGCTTGGCTGCGTTGAGGTGAAGTACCGCAAATCGAAAGAGGATCTTAAGATCCACTGCACCGGCAGCCTGAAGGAAGTGATTAAGGAATCCATGCATGCTGCCGTTACGCGTCTGTTCCATAAGGGAGGGCTTCTCGAAAAATGGCCGCGGAACATCTATATCCACGTGCACGTTGACGAGCATGCGATTCCCAAGGACGGACCTTCGGCGGGAGTGAGGATCTACGAAACGGTTTGTTCGGCGATCACGGGCATTCCGCTCAATCCTCATTCTTCGGGAACAGGCGAGATCGTTTTGAATCGCGACACGATCTTGCCCGTCGGCGGCGTTAAGGCGAAGATCCTTGCCGCACGGAAAGCCGGTTTGCATTACGTCGGGATTCCTTTGTTGAATAAGAGCGATGTCGACGATATGGCAAGCAGCGACATACGGATCATCACCCCCGATGACCTCAAGGACGGCAAGAAATGGAAAGATTTCGTGAGCGACGAGGAGCGGGAGCGTGACGGCAGATTCATTATTTTCTGCCTGGACACTCCCGAAGCCGCCTTGGAACTCAATTACAAAGGCAACTATCCGCCGCCTGCCGTACCTTCTCCGGAATGGCTCGCAGAATTTGATGCGATTCCGGAATACGATACGAAAAAATAATCGAAATAACGATCAAGCCCGCGTTTACAATGACGCGGGTTTTTTATTGAGCGGGTAATGGGAATCTCCGCCGTCGCTAAAAGCTTTGGCGGACAGGGAACCCGTACCTCAACCCCGCCCCGGCAGTAAAGTATAATTCTTTTTGAGCGGGATACCAGAATCGGACTGGCGCCTCAACCTTGGGAAGGTCGCGTACTACCACTATACTAATCCCGCTTTCGTTGAAATTTCCGCCTTCGCAAAGGCTATGGCGGACAAGTCGGCGGGCAAGCCCGCATTACTGGAACTGTATCGAAATTTCGGTATTTTGTGAAGTCCTAACGACCGCGGAACGTAAAAAGCGACAGGCCGAGCGGATCCGGAATGAAAGCACGAGCGTGAAGCGGGTAAAGATCGCGGACCAGACGTCAAACGTTCAATTTCTCGCACTCGATCCTACGAACAGCATGACGCCGATCGATTGCAAGCATTATATTGGAGGCGCGAAACAGATCGTAGGCGAATGTGCGGGAGCGAGTCCCTTGCTTGATGGTTTGTTTATCGAAGCATATAAAAAGGGGAAGGAGCGGTATAAATCAATGTAGTTTTTTATAAATAGCACTCGTTAATAAAATGAAAATGCCCGCAAGAGGTTCCGGTTTTCTCTTGCGAGGGACGGGTCGCTTCGTGCTCGAAGTGCCCTTACTCTCGCCGCCTTCGCGGCTCCGAGAAACCCTCGGAAGGGAAAACCCCTCGCCTTCTATAAGAAGAAAGGCTCCGAAAGCCTTTCGAAAAAGAAAAATCTACGCGGGGAGAAACCCAGGTTGTTTATCGGAAAATAAAAACGCCCGCAATGAAAATTGGGGGCGTAGGGTTGGGTTGGCCGATTTAGGAAATCGGTTCGATGGAAACGATTTGGTAAAGTAATGGCGCATCTTCTGCTGGCCTTACCCCGCCGCAGGCGATGATTTGCAGTTCCCAAAGCTGGACTTCGATTCGGATTTTCGCACCCCGCTTATATGAGAAGCTGTTGGTTTCGTAGGCTATATAAAACCATTCAAGCCTATCGACATCTAGCCAGACAGTGTATTTTGGTGATTGTGTTCCGACCAAGACATCGTGGACGGTAGCTTCGAAAATCAGCTTGCCCATCGGCTTATAGGCTAGAGGATGGTGAACCTTTCCCACTCCCTTTGGATAGAAGTAGGCCAGGCCGGATACCTTACTCACCTCTCCCGGTGTCTGGTCCGTCCATGTGGGCGCCATTTCGGCGGTCTTCGCATGCTGCGATTCATGGTTTTGGTCTTGTGGTGCAGCGGCAGATTGCGCCTGTACTTGGGCCTCTGCGTTCCTCACGTTCACGAAAGCGATTCCGATCGACAGCAAGAGAATTGTGACTCCAGTAATGGTTGGGCTGATCCTCATCTCTTCTTTTCTCCTTATCCCCCTCTCGTTTACCGAGAAGAACTGGTTACTTTATAGCAAATTTTCCCCATAAAGTCAAATATGGCTGCAGGAAAAAAACAAAAAAGCGCCTCGAAATGCAAGGCGCCGGTTTACGCTATCGTTTCTTCTTTAACAAGCTTAGTACAAACAGTACTGCGGACACTACGACGACCGTTGGCCCCAGCTCAAGGTTGTATGCTTGCGAGATCCAGAAGCCGAATACAACCGAAAAGACGCTCAAGAGCGCTGAGGTAAAGAGAAATACGCCGAGGGTATGAGTGAGCTGCCGTGCGGCGGAAGCGGGGATGATGATCAAGGCTCCCGCAAGAAGCGCGCCGAGAAATCGCAGGCCAGTCAATATCGCAAGTCCGAAGAGTAAAAGGAAAGCGAGATTTACAAATCCCACGTTTATTTTTTCCGCGGCAGCAAGTTCCTGGGAGAAAAGGCTGATGATCAGTTTATTCCGCAGGAGCCAGATTACGATGACGATCGTGAGACTTGCGGCCATGCCGAAGAAGAACTCATTCGTCGAGAGGTTCCCGAACCCGCCAAAAAGGGCGTCAATCAGTTCTTCTTTGGAGTTTATGAGGAGCGCGCCCAGTGCCACGGATGAAGCGAAGATGACGCCGATCGCGGCTTCGGTCGAGAGGTCGGCGTTCTTTTCGAGGTGCCAGATGATCAAAATGCCCAAAAGGAGCGTCATGCCGCCGCCCAAAAGGGGATTCAGTTTCCAAAGCACCGCAAGGCCGAGCCCGGGGATCGCGATATGGCTCATTACGTCGCCCGCAAGCACGGTCCGCTTCATGAGCGCGAAGGAGCCGACAATGCCCGCAGCGGCAGCGCCCGAAATCGCAAGGATGATCGAATAAAGTTCGCCGGTGGTCATGTTATGAGTGCGAGTCTTGATCGTGTTCGTGGCGATAATATTTGTGCGGTCCGCCGTAGAGCTTATCGAGCACTTGCGGGGTGAGCGTCTCTTCGGGTATTCCGTAGCACATTCCTTGTTTGTTCACGCACAATACTTTTGTCGCGTAGCGATAAACGTAACTCAAGTCATGCGAGACGAGTATCGCTGCAATCTTGTATTTATCCTGGAGCTCATGAAGCAGTTCATATATCTGTTCCTCGCCGCGCTCATCGATTGAGGCGGTCGGTTCGTCGAGAAGAAGGACGTTCGGATGCCCCAGGAGGGCAAAGGCGATGAGCGCCCGCTGGAATTGGCCGCCCGAAAGATGTCCCACCGGTGTTTCCAATATATTTTTGGTGAGCTTTGCGGAATTCACGGCCCATTCAACCTCCGATAGGGGAAATTTGAATATTTGCGCCTTAGCTGAGAGAAGGTTCGCGATCGTTATCGGCAGGTGCCGGTCGGCCTCGATCTTCTGCGGCACATAGCCGACGCGCGTTTTTTCGTCCCAAATGATTTCCCCGGAGAATTCCACGGTTCCCATAAGCGAACGCAGGAGCACTGTTTTCCCCGAACCATTCGGGCCTATCACGGCGAGGTTCTCGCCTTGCGCGAGCTCGAAGTTTACGTTCTCGAGGATGGATTGGTCCTCGAGCGTTACGTTGAGGTTCTTAACCGTGAGAAGATTTCCCATGTATGCTCAGTGTATAATTTTCCGGATTTGAAAGCAAAATCATGATATAATTTGAATACCAACATGGAGCGATTTGCATTGCGGGGAAAGCTTCGCAACAAGATATTTGTGATGATGGCGCTCGTTTCCGTAGTGCCGATCTTTATCGCCGGATTTCTTTCGGTCTACAGCATCACGCTTTCGCATCGGGTGGATGTGGCGAACCTTGAGGGTGCGCTTATCGACCAGGCATACGGCGAGATGAAGAATTTTATGGGGTATTTCGTGAATGCGAACGGCGGCGCTCTTCGTTTCACGACGACCGGAGATGCCTCGGGAGATATCGATCTCTCGGTTAAAAAATCTTTATTTAGGCAATTGCTTATACAAAGCCCGGCTTTGGCCGAGATTTCCTCCGTGGACTTGAGCGGCAGGGAGACGTTCCGGGCCGATCAGATTCATCTGGACGGCGTTCCCGATGCTCAATTCGCGGATATGAGCAGCGCAGAAGGATTTTCTACCGCGAAAGCCGGCAAAGATTATCTCGGGCCCGTGCGGTTCGTATTGGCCGAGCCTATGCTCACCATCGCCTTGCCCGCGAAAAATAGAGGCGGAAAAATAATATCCGTGATCATCGGTCAAATAAGCCTCGAGAACGTGCGGACCATATTACAGAACGGCGTCTTGGGCGAGACGGGATATCTTTACGCCGTCGATAAGAACGGTGCCGTGATCGGAGGAGGGCTTAATGGCCCCGCGCCGAGCGCCGACCTCCATGCCATAACGATGGTGCAGAACGTGGTCTCCGGGCAGGATTTTTTGGGACCTGACGGCGAACGGCGCTATCAGAATTTCTTCGGCGATACCGCGGTAGCGGCGGGTAAATTCCTGCCGGAATTCCAATGGGGGCTCATCGCCGAGTGGCCCGCGAAGGAAGCTGACGCGAGCGTGAACGATCTTATCTATAAAAATATCGCGACGCTCATCATCGTGCTCATCGCCGTCGTGATCCTGGGGATACTTCTCGCGACGCTCATCGTGCGCCCGATACGAAAACTCGAAAAAAGCACGGAATCGATAGCCAAAGGGAAATTCGACGAAGCGGTGAACATCCGCACCGGCGATGAGCTGGAGGAACTGGGCGCAGCGTTCAATAAAATGATGGCCGGATTGAAAGAGCTTGAAGAGCTGAAGAATGAATTCGTTTTCATCGCGGCGCATGAGTTGCGGACGCCGGTCGCGGCGATGAAAGGATATTTGCAGCTCATTCTCGATGGCCTTACGGGGCCGATCAGCGATAAGACGAAAGATTTCATAGAGAAGGTGATGAGTTCCAACCAGCGCCTCATTCAGCTCGTGAACGATCTCTTGGAGGTATCCCGCTCCGAGAACGGAAAATTGGTCATCAAGGTATCGGCGATCGATGTAGTCCAGCCGATCAAGGCGGTTCTTGTCGAGCTCGCCTCGCTTGCGGCGGAGAAGCAGGTGCAGATGGTCTATGAGCCAAGGGCCGATCTGCCGAAAGCCATGGCCGACCCCGACCGCTTGAAGGAAGTGATCGTAAATCTTGTCGGCAATTCCATTAAATATATGGGCGGCAGCGGAAAGGTAACGATCGGCAACGAAGTGCGGGGTGCGAACTTGATCACGCATATCGCCGACACGGGACTTGGTATGTCGAAGGAAGCGCAAGCGAAGCTGTTCGAAAAGTTTTACCGCGTTTCGACCGAAAAAACGAAAGACATTCAGGGAACGGGCCTCGGACTTTTTATCGTGAAAGAGATTATAGAAAAAATGGGCGGAACGATTTCCGCGTTCAGCGAAGGCGAAGGGAAAGGCGCCACCTTTTCATTCACGCTCCCAATCGCAAGTTAATTTATCTTGGCCGAAATGGTATCACTCATCCTCGCCCTTCAGTGAATTCGGGATAAACTCCGGCGAAGGCACTACGTTTTTGTTCGCACTCTCCATTTTCAAATAAGCGGAGGTTTTCCTTTCCGCCGACTTAAAAAGAGTCCAGGAGGCGGAAGGAAAACTGGAGCGCCCTTGCCGATCGCGAACGGTTAACCATTCGGTCCCTGCTCCTTTCTATACCATCGTACGGGACGAACTCGCGATGTCCAGAACTCGCCCTGTTTATCGATATATGGCTCAAGGCCCATGTCGGCAAGATATCCATTGAGCGTGGTTCCGGTAGCCATATTCTGTAGTTTAATGTAATGTCCTTTATTGTTACCTTGCTGCTCGGCACTTAAAACCTCGAATACCTGTTTTCCGGACCCGTCGATCTCCATCTCGAGGATGAGCCCCGGGCGCAGCTCATGCGATTCTGGAATTTCCCAGGTTCGCCTGCGTATCGCTTCCGGTGCAGTATCCCCGTCAAAAACTTCCCGCATACTAAGTGGGGTGTCTTTCAAGGAGGTGCTTTCTTTGCCGATATCTTTTCTGTGCCGCTGCACGGCATCGGTCCCGTCATTGCGCCGTTTGATCCTTTTCGCCTTCGCTTCCGAAGATTCGGGATTCAGGCGCTCCACTATTTCCGGGGTCAGCATTGTTTCCTCGAACTCTTTTTTAAGTTTGTACATTACATCATTTATCGGTCCGCCGATGAACTTCGCGAGCGTTTTGATCTCTTTGTTGATTTCCTGTTCCGCTGCGGCATATTTCCCGCCGTCAACGAGCGGTTTGATTTTTTGGTACATTTCATCGAACGTATCCGTTTTGGCTTGCTCCAAAAAGCCCACCCGTTCATTCGCGACTGGCGCGCCTTTTTCTTGTTCTTCGAGAGGAGCGCCTTCTTTTTTCATATTCGAACTATAGAGAATTTGCCCTCCAGTTGCAAACTACGGCCACGGTTGTATAGTTGATTTCGGCAGCTTTTAAGACTTGGGAGGAATTCTCGAAGGGGGGCGAATGTGAAGAAAACCAATAGCGCTCCCAGGGGGAGCGAAGTTGAAGGTCGGGGTTTCAAAAGGATACCATTCCCATGCAATGAAATGGCCGGTGTGTGCGCGGGGCTCGCATATTATTTCGGCCTGCCGACGCGGCTCGTCCGGTTTTTGATGAAAGTGTTATTCTGCTGCGGCGTGGGAATTATTCTGTATATTATCTTGTGGCGGAAGATGCCGCTTAGAAAGAACAAGCATGGGATTCCCGAGGTTCCCACTGACTTTTACGGGGTAACGGGGGATTCTCGTGTTCTTCAGTCCTGCGGCGATATGAGGCTCGAAAAACGTCCCCGCGGGTTTTCCGGGGATGAATAAAAAACGAGGGCACTATTGCCCTCTTTTTATTTTTCCTTCCGCATCAGTGTGCGGAAGGAAAAATAATCCTTCGACCCGCCCGCCACTTTTCCCGGTGGGAATTTCCGCAGGATAAAAAAAGAAGGCGTTGCGCCTTCTTGGGTTAGAACCTATCTCTAGAAATCGAATTTCACTTCGAACGCGATGTATCGTTTCGCGCGGCCGAGGGTTTTCAGATTTTCGTTTATCGCTTCACGAACTGTTTTAGCTCGAGGCTCGATTTTCTTAAAATCGACTTCGCGGAAGATCTCGTTGAGCGAGCCTATAATGACCAGTCCGATCGTGCCTTCAAGCCGCGCACCACTGTACCCACAGCTTACCGTGGCGTGTCGGCCCGTGCGGACATTTTTTTCCGTCCATTGCCGTTCGAGGCGGCG
Organism: Minisyncoccia bacterium; assembly: GCA_041487555.1. GTDB lineage: Bacteria > Patescibacteriota > Minisyncoccia > UBA6257 > 2-01-FULL-56-20 > DATLTV01. The sequence goes on from JBGPNL010000006.1 coordinate 9,246, forward strand.
CAGTTCGTATGTTTTGCCATACAGTTTGAAATCGAAGAATGGCTCTTTCGCAAGCGGGATGAATACACGGTCCACGACCCCCCCCTGCTTTCCAGAAATACTGGTATCACCCTAACAATCCATTTGTTTTATATCAAGGGTTTGGTTCGTTCCCATCATGTGCACATTTTCGATTGCTAAATCTTCATGGGTAGGCTTACAATCAAATCACATATGGGAGCTCCTGGATCAACCGCAGAACTTGTAAAAGCTAAACTCGATATCGTTGATTTTTTGCGCGGCTATCTGCAAGTGCAGCCCGCGGGAAAAAATTTCAAAGCACGGTGTCCGTTCCATAAGGAAAAGACGCCGTCCTTTATGATCTCGCCGGACCGGCAGTCTTGGCATTGTTTCGGCTGCGGATTGGGCGGGGACGTATTCGCGTTCCTAATGCGCTATGAAAACCTCGAATTCGGCGAGGCGCTGCGCGTTCTTGCCGAAAAAGCCGGAGTGGAGTTGCGGAAGATCGATCCTGCCGAACACAAATATACCGGCCTGCTCTATGAATTGAACGACAAGGCGAAGGATTTTTTCAAAAAATCGCTCGCGAGCACCCCGATCGTGAAACAGTATCTCGCGGAACGCGGGCTTGCAGCCGAGATTATCGAAGAGTTCGAGCTCGGTTGGGCGCCGAATGAGTCCGAGGGACTGTCTTCGTATTTCTTGCGCTCAAGTTATGCGCCCGACGACATCCTGCGTGCCGGCCTTGCCCTGAAGAGCGACCGCGGCGGGCTTCTGTTTGATCGGTTCCGCGGGCGCGTGATGTTTCCGATCCATAATCATTTTGGAAGGGTCGTGGGTTTTACGGGAAGAATTTTGCCGCAGCTCGAAACGCCTAATATGGGCAAGTATGTGAACAGCCCCGAAACGCCCATCTTCAGCAAGTCTCACTTGCTCTACGGATTTTGGAGAACCAAGAATGCGATCCGCGATGCGGGTTCGGCGTTTATGGTTGAAGGCCAGATGGATTTTTTGATGAGCTGGCAGTCGGGAATAAAGAATGTGATCGCGACGTCCGGCACCGCGCTTACCGCGGACCACTTGCGGGTGCTGCGCAGGCTCACTGAGGAACTGGTGCTGAGCTTCGATTCGGACGATGCCGGTTCCGCTGCCGCCGAGCGCGCCATCGATCTTGCCGAGATGAACGACTTCAGCGTGAAGATAGCGACGCTCGCGGAGTTTAAAGATCCCGCCGAAGCCGCGCAGGCAGACCCCAAAAAACTCCTCGAATCCATAAAAACGGCGGTACCCGCGCAGAAATTTTATTTCGAAAAATATCTGCCGCCGGCAGGATCACCCGAATATGCGGCCCGCAGCGGCCTCAAGAATGTGCGCCTCGTGCTTCGGAAACTGAAGGGTATCGCGAGCCCGATCTCCCGCAGCTTTTGGTTTAAAGAACTCGCGAAGCGCACGGGTATAGAGGCGAGTATTTTAGATGAGGAGGCGGAAAAGCTCGAGGTCGGGAAAACCGATGCACGAGAGATCGATGAGCAAGTTGGTGCCGATTCTCCCGCTTTGCCTAAGAAATATTCGCGGCGCGAGCTTATCGGCGAGCGACTCTTGAGGGCCGCGGTCGCAAAGAATGATTTTACCTTTGTCGAAGGATGCGCTCCCTATCTCGCGAAAGCGCACCAGGAAGCCTTCAATGTTTTAAAAAACGGCGCGCGGAAGGCCGACGATCCGGAGCTCGATACTCTTTTGAGCTTCATCGTGCTCGGTTCCGCCGATCTCGCCTCGGCAGAACTCGACGTGTTGAGAGGCGAGCTTCTTAAAGAGCACATAAAAGACCGGAAGCAGTTGCTCACAACGGAAGTGAAGCGCGCCGAAGAGGCGGGGGATGAGAAAAAACTTCATAAGGCGCTCGAAGCGCTGAATAGCCTTCATTCGGAATACGTTTGAAGTCGGCGGCCAGGGGATGCGGTCGATTTCCTATTATCATTATTTCATGTTAGACTAGAGCTTATTCGCAGGTAGGTAGTGCGCCGAACGCATTTTACCTCGGTTTTTCGGGGGTTGAGGGTTGGGCTTCTAAACTCGACTGACTTATGAAAAAAAAGAAAAACAAGAAAAGCGATAAGAAGGGTCCGGCTAAGAAACAGAAGATTTCCCGGCAGACGAAGTCCGTTCGTGCGCCCAAAAAAGAGGCCAAGGAGAGAAAAGGCAAAAAATTCGCAAAGCCCGTCGAGGACGCGATCAAAGAACTTATGGACCGCGGCAGGCCGCGCGGTTTTGTGACCGATAACGAGATCCTCTATTATTTCCCGAAGATCGAGGAAGATGTGACGCTCCTTGAGGAAATTTATGACCGGCTTGAGGGCGCCGGCATTAAAGTTATCGAAACAAGTGGTCTTATCGATTTTTCGAAGGACGAGCTCGCACAAAAAGAAATGGATGACGCACTCTCGATCGAGGGCGATGTGCCGGACGCAGTGCAGATGTATCTGAAGGAGATCGGCAAAACGCCGCTTTTAACCAAAGCGGAAGAACGCGATCTCGCGAAACGCGCCGAGAAGAGCGACGAAGAAGCGCGGCAGAAATTGATGAAGGCGAACCTGCGGCTTGTGGTTTCGATCGCGAAGCGCTACGTGAATCGTACGCCGCATTTGAGTATCCTCGATCTCATCCAGGAGGGGAACATCGGTCTTTCCCGCGCCGTCGAAAAATTCGATTATCGCAAAGGATTCAAATTTTCGACCTATGCCACATGGTGGATTCGCCAGGCGATCACGCGCGCCTTGGCCGACCAGTCGCGTACCGTGCGCATTCCGGTGCACATGGTGGAGACGATCTCAAAATACACGCAGGCGCGCAGGCAGCTCATTCAGGAATTGGGCCGTGATCCCTTGGCTGAAGAAATTGCCGCGGAGATGGGGCTTGATGTCGAGAAGGTGCGCCATATTCAAAAGATCTCGCAGGAAGTGCTCTCGATCGAGACGCCAATCGGCGACGAAGAAGATTCCACGCTCTCCGATTTCATTCCCGATGAACGCAATTCCACGCCGGCGCAGCTTGCTGCGCATGCTTTGCTTCGCGATCTCATCAAAGATATTTTGGTCGATCTCTCCGACCGCGAACAGAAGATTTTAAAAATGCGGTTCGGGCTTGAGGACGGCGTGAACCATACGCTCGAAGAAGTAGGAAAAGCGTTCGGCGTGACCCGCGAGCGCATCCGGCAGATTGAAGCGAAAGCACTGGAGAAGATCCGCGAACATAGCAAGGCGAAGGCACTCGAAGGTTTTGAAAATCTCATCTAATCTAAAAAACTGCGACCACAATCGCGGTTTTTTATATCTACAGTGCCCTTAACTCATCGACCTTGACATAAATTTAATCTATGATATGCTACAGCCAGTTTCGGTAAGTGCGGAACTTATCGAAACAAATTCCGCGAGGCGAAGAACCTTTCGGAAAATCGAAAAACCGGCGAAGAGCCGGCGTCGGATCTAAGAAGTCCGACAAAGGAGAAGTCATGACGTTCGTTGAAAAATATAAGAGTTGGGAATATCACGTCGTTCGGGGGATAGCAGGAACGGTCGCTTCTGCGATGGTTCTCGTGCTCATGTTTGTTCTGAGCAGGACAGCGCCATCGCCGAAGTCGATTGATGATTTTAAAATCATCCGTCCATTGTTGTGGGTTGTACTCCCTTCATCCGCGCTTTTCTGGGCCTATGCCATATGGAAAGTGCGCTTGCTCCGTGTCTGCATCGCCCAGAATTTCAAGGCGATGTTCGAAATGGATCCGCCCCAAAAGAAGGACTGGGTGGAAATGCATGTAGCGCAGCAGGTCGCGAATGAAAAGCTGAAGGAGTTTGAGGGCCGCCAGAATGCGTTGCGTGTCGCAGAGCGCGTACGGCTTGAATTACCTCCGGAGAATGAACGCAGACGGACGACCGTGCAGGAGCTTGTGGCCAAAGGAAAAGAGAATCACGAACCGGTGGCACATGCCCAACACGAGTTCGAGTACGCGAAACAGCTTGCCGTTTTTTATTCTTTGAGTCCCGCAGTCCCGAAAGCCGAGGGATGAGCCATATGCCCGCGTGAAATACCGCGGGCCTTTTTATTGCCGTAAACCCGATTTTATTTTATGCTTGGGAAATATGACTCTATTCGACGTACGCAAAAGATACCTCGAATTTTTTAGCGATAAGGTGCGAAAACACGCCATTATCCCTTCGGCGTCATTGGTGCCCGAAAATGACCCGACCACCCTTTTTACGGGGAGCGGCATGCAGCCTTTGGTGCCGTATCTTTTGGGGACTCCGCATCCTTTGGGCAAACGCGTTGTGAATTCGCAGAAAAGTTTCCGCGCCGAAGACATCGATGAAGTGGGCGACAACCGCCATACCACATTCTTCGAGATGCTCGGCAACTGGTCCTTCGGTGATTATTGGAAACAGGAACAGCTGCCGTGGTTTTTCGAATTTCTGACCAAAGAGATCAAGCTCGACGCCGATCGCCTCTACGTAACCGTTTTTTCTGGGGGTGAGGGCGTGGCGCGCGATGACGAAGCTATTGGCATCTGGCAAAAGCTCTTCACCAAAAAAAAGATCACGGCGAAGTACGCCCAGATGAACACCGAAGAAGAAGCGGGCGAGAAAGGAATGGGAAAGGACGACCGCATTTTCGGTTACGGCGTGAAAAAGAACTGGTGGAGCCGCGCGGGCGTGCCTTCGAATATGCCTGCGGGCGAGCCGGGCGGGCCTGATTCGGAGGTGTTTTACGATTTTGATCCATCGGGAAAGATGCACGACCAGAAATTCGGCAAGCACTGCCATCCGAACTGCGATTGCGGCAGATTCCTCGAGATCGGCAATTCGGTTTTTATGGAATACAAAAAGAAAGAGGACGGCACATTCGAAAAGCTCGCGCAAAGGAATGTTGACTTTGGCGGCGGCTTGGAGCGTATCACTGCGGCGTCGAATAACGATCCGGATGTGTTTAAGATTGATGCTTTATGGGCGATTGTCGAACAAATTGCGAAAGTTTCACACAAGACATATGAAAGCGATGAGCGATCCTTTCGTATCATCGCAGACCATATGCGAGCGGTCGCTTTTTTTATCGCAGATGGAATTTTGCCAAATAATAGTGGGAGGGAGTATGTATTGCGAAAGTTAATCAGACGAGCAGTACGATATG
>JBGPNL010000007.1:0-14295 GCA_041487555.1 Minisyncoccia bacterium
ACGGAAAGGATGCCCATGACGATGAGGAGCTCGAGGAGGGTGAACCCAAGCTCTTTGGCTCTATAGCTCGTTAGCTCTTTAGCAGATTCTTTAGCTTTCATTTGTTTTAATTTTAACATTTCCCTCTGGCTAAAGAGCCAAAGAGCTAACGAGCTGCCTACCGGAAGCTCCCCACCAGCTGGTAGATCGGCAAAAGCACGGAAAGCGCGATCGAACCCACGACAACACCCATGCCGAGGAGCAGTACCGGTTCGAGGATCGCGGTCAGGTCTTTCAGCGTATTATCCACTTCTTCATCGTAAAAATCGGCGAAGGTCCTCAGGACGTGCTCGAGCGTTCCGGTCTTCTCTCCCACGACCATCAGGCTCGTAAGAAATTTCGGAAAAAGATCCGGATAATTCTTGAATGTCCGCGAAAAAGGAATACCTTTCTGCACCTCCTCGACCGACTCGAGCAGGGCCTTGCGGTAATAGTCGTTCGCGACGGAATCGGCCGTGAGCTTCAGGGATTCCACGATCGAAACGCCGGAACCGACGAGGCTCGAGAGCGTGCGCGTGAGCCGCACGAGTGCGACCTTCTTTACGAGATCGCGCACGATCGGGACCCTAAAACTTATCTTCATAAAAACCTTCCGCCCGAGAACCGTCCTCCGAAAATACACAAAGAACCAGATGATAAAGGCGATAACCGCTGCGTCAAGAAAATAATTTTTGCTGATGAACGCTCCTAGATTCACGAAGACCTGCGTGATGAGCGGGAGTTTTACCTTGCTTTGCTTGAGAGTTTTTGCGAGCTGGGGCAGCACGAAGGTAAGGAGCAGCATGATCACGCCAGTCGCGGCGATGAGCAGTACCATCGGGTACGCGAGCGCCGATCTTATTTTCTTCGCGAGATTGTATTCCCGCGAAAGATACGCGGAGAGCTCCTCGAGGGTCGTGTCGAGTTTTCCGGAAAACTCTCCGGCGCGAAGCATACCGACGAAGACCGGCGGAAAATGCTTGGTATATGTCGAAAACGTCTGTGAGAGGGGCTGGCCGTTCTCGAGATTTATTTTCGCCTGGGAAAGAACGTTCCGCATGATCTTTTTGGTCGAATCAACGATCAAAATTTCGAGTGATTCGCCGAGCCCGAGCCCCGCCTTGAGCGACGCAGCAAGGTTACGGACAAGCAGGATCCTGTCGAGAGGTTTTACGGTCTCAAAAAGATGATTTGCAAGGGCGCCGCCACTTTCGGATGCTCCGATCTCGTCGATCGTCACCGGAATAAGATTTTTTTTCTCGAGGTACACAACGACCGCCGATTTATTTTCGGCTTCAAATTCACCTTTCGTCGTCACACCATCTTTGTCCGATGCTTCGTAGGAATACAACATAGCTCGATAGCCGGGGCTTAGCGAGGCATAGCCGGGGCATAGTTTCTATAATTCTAGCATTTTTTCTTACTAAACGGCCGGAGCCGCTATGCCCAAGCTAAGCCCCGGCTATCCCTGGCTGTGCCCCGGCTACTCCCGCACCACGCGTAATACCTCCTCTATGGTTGTCGCTCCGGTTTCGGCCTTATTCAAACCATCCTCGAACATCGTCACCATCCCGGCCTTGATCGCTTCTTTGCGAATAATGTCGACGGAAACTTTATCGATGAGCAAAGCGCGGATCTTTTCGCTTAATTGCAGGATCTCGAAAATGCCGATCTGTCCGTGAAAACCGGTTCCGCCGCACACTTTACATGCTCCCATCCCGCGATAGAGCACTTTGGGAATGGTCTTAATATGGCTTTCACCGGCAAGCGCGATTTGCGCCATAAGCAACCGCGTAAGTTCCGGCGCAGGTTGATATGAAGCGATGCATGTCGTGCAGATCTTCCGAACCAGGCGCTGGGCGATGACCATATTTACTGTAGGCGCTACCAAAAAAGCTTCCACGCCCATATCAAGGAGGCGGGGCAAGGCCGAGGGCGCGTCGTTCGTGTGGATACTTGAGAGTACGAGATGCCCGGTAAGTGCAGCGTGCACGGCGATTTCCGCAGTTTCGTTGTCGCGAATTTCGCCGACCATAATGATGTCTGGGTTCTGCCGAAGAATAGAGCGGAGGCCGTTCGCGAATGTGATGCCGGACTTCACGTTCACCTGGGTCTGGTTCACGCGCGGAATTTCGTATTCGATCGGATCCTCGATGGTCGTGATATTCACCTCGGGCACATTCAAAAGATGGAGTACCGCGTAGAGCGTCGTCGTTTTTCCGTGACCAGTCGGGCCCGTCACAAGAATCATTCCGTTCGGTTTTTTAATGCCGGTTTTTACGAGCCCTGCGGCAGCGGAGGACATACCAAGCTCTTCGAGGCTTAAAGGCCGGGCGGAACTTTCAAGCAGCCTCATTTCCACCTTTTCGCCATGCAACGTGGGCATCACATTCACGCGGATGTCGATCGTAACTCCTTCTTCCACTTCAAAACGAAAACGGCCGTCCTGCGGCATGCGATGTTCGTCGATGCGCAGATCGGCGAGCACCTTTACGCGCGCGACGAGGATCGATTCGACAACTTTATGCAGCGAAAGTATTTCGTGCAAAATACCGTCAACGCGGTAGCGCACGAGCAGCTCTTTTTCGAGCGGCTCGAAATGGATGTCCGAAGCATTCAAGGCGATCGCGTGCTCGATAATGCTGTCGAGAATCACGACGATAGGCACGGCTTTCGCGAGCTTCGTAATATCGGTCTCCCCGCCCGCCGCCAAGAACTTTTTGACGTTCTCGGAAATAACCTCATTGAACTGGTCGCCAATATTCTTCTTGTATTGCTTTAGTCCATATTTCAGGCTGGAGGAGGTCGTGAAAAACGGCTCCACCCAGGTGTTGAGTTTGGCACGCAAAAATTCGATCGTATCGTAATCGAGCGGATCAACCATCGCGAGCTTCACGACGTGTTTTTCCTTATCGTATTCAAAAAGCACTACGTTCTTTGATTTCGCGTATGCTTCGGGCAAAAGTTCGAGTGTTTCCGTGGGGATCGTAATACGCTCGAGATCTACCATCTTTGCCCCCACGTAGGGCCCGAGGAGCTCCACAAGATATTTCTCAGTAATATCTCCGCGTCCGATAAGCACGTTTGGGACCGTCTGCCCGAGCCTCGCCGATTCCTCCTTTGCCGAATTAAAAGTACTCTCGCTCACGATCCCCGACGCGACCAGAATATCCTTCAGTTTTCCGGCGGTAATGTGCATATAATTGGCTTAGGACAAAAGACTGAAAATTTAAAACTAGTAACCGAAATGCAAGGACAAAAAGCCCTGCTCCCTATCTTTAGTAGTATAGCAAATCAGACGCTTATAACATCGCAAGATAACTACATATTTTTGAGATAATAAAAAACACCCCAAGCGGGGTGTTTTTTTGATAACTTAGAAATCCGCGGCCGAGCCGAGCAGCTTCAGATCAGTTCCCGTTTCATACATGGTAGGGTTATTTCCACCATCCTTGGACTCTTTATTATCTTGCACCGTAAAGGTATTGCTTTCCAATTCGGCATCCGCTTCCCACTTCGTGGTCGAAGCATTGCAGACATAACGATAAACCTGATCTGTTCCTGCAATTGCGCTAGCCGAAACAACCGCATTTGTGGGATCCAATGGCAAGTTTGAGATTGGCGAACCACCAGTCAGCTGATCGAAGTTAACCGGCAACCAACCAGTACCATCAGTCAGCGTACTGCTTCCAACCGATGCCTGGCTAGAGGTGTTGGCGGTGGCATCCAAAGTGACATCGCTGATTTGCGTAGAGGTCGGCAAGCTGTAAAAAATTCTGCTTACGCCCGAGGTATACGTTCCACCACTGGCTGTTCCTACTTTACAAGCAGTATTAGCCGCTGCTCCGCCCAACCATGGCGTCGAGGTCGTTGTTGTCCAAATGCCGATCGCGGTCTTCAGCGTATTCAGGTCAGCGATGCGCTGCGAATCGCGTGATTTCTTGAGCGTTTCGGCGGGATCCAATACGAGGATTAAAATGACGGAAAGAATCGCGATAATGGCGATAACGATCAAAAGCTCGAGGAGGGTGAAGCCCTTTTTATTGCGACCGATGAGTTTATAGTACATAAAAACTTATTTATAATTTATTATTTATTATTTAACGACCCCTTTATTATAACAGTTTATGGAAAGATGCCCTGTGCATATCTTTTCCGCACTGCCAGCGCGAAAAAACAGGCTATTTCTAATTTAATCGAGGTATTTTATCACTTTTTCAACCACTCCATTCAGGCTCATACTTGCCTTCACGGTATAATCCTTCACGCCGAACTCTTCGGCCCGCTTGATATCCTCTCCCTGACCAAGGTTGCTTACGATAAGCACGGGCACATTCTTCCATTTTTCGTTTGATTTCATGGCGGAAAGAACCTCAAAACCATTCCTGCCGGGAAGCATAAGGTCGAGAAGAATGACGTCCGGCGGGTCTTTGGATAAGAAAGAGGCTGCCTGATCACCGTCGGTCGCAACCCATACCTCAGCACCCCGCTTCGCGATCTCGAGTTGATATAACCGGACCAAAAATGCGTCGTCTTCAATGACGAAAATCACTTTTTTTGGATTGCCCTGGTTTTTTTCTTCCGTGGTCATTGTATAGAAAATGAGGATCGCTTTCTTAAAATCAACCTCAGTATAGCATTACAAGATACGTTTTTGAAGGCGCGCCGACCTATAAAAGGCTATAATAAAACAATACATGCATAAAGACTTTCTTTGGGGAGCGGCGGCATCTTCCCACCAGGTGGAGGGCGGCAATTATAACGACTGGACGGAGTGGGAACGCGTGACCGCAGAGGCAAGGGCAAAACAGGGAAAATTAAAGAACTGGCCGGATTTTATCGCGAAAGCGGTGGACGGACCGAGCCCGCTCCAGAAGGAACATTATATTTCCGGACGTGCCTGCGACCATTACCATCGATTCAAAGAAGATTTTGATATTGCGAAATCCCTAGGACATAATGCGCACCGGCTCTCGATCGAATGGTCGCGCATCGAGCCTGAAGAAGGCGAATTCAATGAAAAAGCGGTCGCGCATTATAAGGAGGTGGTGCAGGCGCTCCGCGACCGTGGTTTGGAACCGTTCGTTACGCTCTGGCACTGGACGCTCCCCCTCTGGCTCGCGAAAAAAGGCGGCGTGCTCAACAAAAAATTCCCCGACTATTTTGAGCAGTACGTCGGAAAGATCACGGAGGCGCTCGGAAACGACGTCAATTTTTGGATCACGGTAAACGAGCCAGAAATATATTCTCTGGATTCGTATTTGAAAGGGGCCCGGCCTCCGCAGAAGAAAAATCTTTTTTTATTCTACGCATCTATCGCCCGCCTCATCCAAGCCCATCGCAAAGCATATCGGATAATTAAAAAAACGGCCCCGTCCGCGCATATCGGCGCCGCCTTCGATATGACCTATTTCGAATCCGCGGGAGGATTTATCAATGATTTTTTGAAATGGGCTGCCGACGGAATTTGGAATTTTCATTTTCTGAATCATATACACAAAGAAGTCGATTTCATCGGCCTCAATTATTATTTTCATAGTCGCGTAAACTATGGTTTTAACAAAAATAAGAACAAAGAAACGAGCGATATGGGCTGGGAGATATATCCGAAAGGCATCTATTATATACTCAAGGCATTGGCGAAATACGGCCTGCCCATCTATGTGACCGAGAACGGCATCGCCGATGCAAAGGACGAGCGTCGTGCGCGATTTATCAAAAATCACGTTTCAATGATGGAAGCGGCAATACAAGAGGGCACTGACGTACGCGGCTATTTTTATTGGTCATTACTCGATAATTTCGAATGGGACAAGGGATTCTGGCCGCGTTTCGGACTTATTGAGGTCGATTACAAAACAATGAAACGCACCATCCGGCCGAGCGCCTGGGAATACAAGAAATTGATTGGAATAATGAATAAAGAATTATGAATAAGGCATCTCGGCGCGCAATTCCATTATTCGTTACTCATAATTCATTATTCTTAACATCATGAACTGGCTTTGGATCGCATTTATTGCCCGCTTCGTCGAGGGATCTTCTGCGACCGTGGACAAGAAACTCCTCCGGGATTCCTACCCCAACCCATGGGGATATACCTTCTGGGCGGGAGTCATGGAAGCGCTTGTCGTCGTATTAGTGCCCTTCGGATTCCATTTTCTCGCACCCGGATACACGTTCGTCGCCATAACTTCGGGCGCGGCCTTTATTCTCGGCGCATTCTTTTATTTCTACGCCCTTGCAGGCAGCGAAGTTTCGGGGACAAATGTACTTTTGGGAGCGCTTACCCCCATCGCAACATTCTTCTGGAGTATTCCTTTCCTTCATATTGGCCTGGCTGGCTCCCAAATCGTCGCGTTCCTGCTCTTGATCGGCGCAAGCGGATTTCTTTTCCTCTCGGAAAAACCCGAACTTCGTGCCAAAATATTTTTCCTGATAGTCGTGAGCGGCGTATTCTTCGGCATTTCGAGTACACTCGCGAAAATCGTTTTTATGCACGGGAATTTTATAAGCGGCTTCGTGACGATCAAGATAGGCGGCCTGCTTACGGTCTTTTCCTTCCTTGCGCTTCCCTTTGCGCGGCGGCACATACTTTCAGGAGTCCATGCGGTTCAATTTAAACACAAATTAATCTATATCTTGAATAGAGGATATGCAGGCGTTGGTTCCGTCCTCGTCTATTACTCCATTTCTCTGGGAACCCCGTCGCTCGTTGATGCGACCGCCGCCCTTCGCTATGTTTTCGTATTCCTTGGCGCCTGGCTTTTCCTCCGCGAGAACTTCCGGGGCAAGGTACTTGCATTCAAAATCTTTGCCCTTGTCCTTGTTTCTTTCGGCATTATCTGGCTTGCGGTCGGGCAATATCTCGAAAAAACGGCGCCCAATCCAAACCGGCCGATAACCTGGGGCATCACTTTTTCCGAACAATTTTCGACGATGATGGGCCTCGACTGGAAAGAAAATTATAATGCGATACTCTCCGATCTCGGCGTAAAACATATTCGCCTCATCGCGTATTGGGATAGTATCGAGAAAATAAAGGATCAATTCGATTTTACCGATCTTGATTATCAGATGCGGCAGGCGAGAAAAACGGGAACGGATGTAGTGCTTACCGTGGGGCAACGAGTCCCCCGCTGGCCCGAGTGCCATTTTCCCGATTGGACAACGAACCTCACGGTCGGCGAGAAAAACCAGGAACTTCTCGCGTTTATAAAAGCGACCGTCAATCAATATAAAAATGATCCTTCGTTGCGCTACTGGCAGGTCGAGAATGAGCCATTCCTCAATTTCGGGGAATGCCCGAATGTCGATCCGCAATTTCTCGACACGGAGATCCAGACCGCAAAATCGCTTGACCCCGCGCACAAGATCCTCGTAACCGACAGCGGCGGGCTGAGCCTCTGGTACCAGGCTGCGAGCCGGGGCGATATCTTCGGCACGACGATCTATCGCAGAACTTTCAGCCCCCATTTCGGCCCGCTCGACTACCATCTCCCGCCGGAATTCTTCCGCATCAAAGAACTTTTCTCCCGCACGATGACCCATGATTTCAAAAAGCAATATATCGTGATCGAACTCGGCGCCGAACCGTGGCTGCAACACCAGCTCTACGAAACCGCGATCACGGACCAAATGAAAGTATTCGATCTCCCTTACTTCAAGGACACAATCGGCTACGCGAAGGCAGCTGGATTTGACGAATATTATCTCTGGGGCGGCGAATGGTGGTACTGGATGAAAACCAAGCACGATATGCCTGAGTTCTGGGATTATGCGAAAACAGTATTCCGACCAACGCCATAACCGATTATTCTCATAGGAATAAGGCGTGCTTTTACCCGCATAATCGAATTTCCGCAGGCGAAGGTTTTCTCTATGGTATAGCAACTCTCGGAGGCAATAAAAGCTTGGTGCCCGAAGGGCTTTTATTGCCGAGAGCGTAGGCGGTCACGCGCCGCAGGAGCGCGTGAACCGCCGGTGCTGTATAGAGAAATCGGAAGCCCCTTGACTTATTTTTAATTCCATGATACAAAGGTAGATAGTATCGATTCAGTTTGAAAACCTGTTCCAAAGGAGTCCCCCATGAAAGACGCGTGCAGGAAACAGTTGGATCCAACCTTGCGAAGTAACGATACCCGCGATTTCCAATCGTCTTTGCGAGCCAAGGTAGTCGGCCAGGAAGAAGGAGTGCAGGCGCTTGTCGACATGTTCCAGGTCTTCTGCGCAGGACTTAATTCTCCCGGACGGCCAGTCGGAAATCTGCTTTTTCTCGGGCCCACCGGTTCGGGGAAAACCCATATCGTGGAAGCCGCCGCCGAAATTCTTTTCGGCGACCCGCGTTCGGTCATCAAAATTGACTGCGCGGAATTCCAACACTCTCACGAGATCGCGAAGCTTATCGGTTCCCCTCCGGGATACCTTGGGCATCGCGAGACCCATCCGTTGATCACCCAGGAAGAGCTTTCGAAAAGCCACAGGGATAAGCTGAAGCTTTCTTTCCTTCTCTTCGACGAGATTGAAAAGGCTTCGGATGCGTTGTGGCAGCTCCTGCTCGGCATGCTCGACAAAGCAACGCTCACGCTCGGCGACAATCGCCGCGTGGACCTCTCTCAAACCGTCATTTTTTTAACCTCGAACCTCGGCGGCGGAGAGATTGCGGAGCTCATGCAGGGCGGGATGGGCTTTGTCCACCCGAAAGATATTCCGGCCGCAGGACTCGACGAAAAGGTTGAGCGCACTGCCGTTGAAGCGGCCCGACGGAAGTTCTCTCCCGAGTTCATGAATCGGCTCGACAAAGTGGTGGTATTCCACCCGCTTCGCCGCGAACAGCTCGAAGAAGTCCTCGGGATCGAATTGGGCAAAGTACAGAGCCGCGTCCTCGATACCGCGAAGGGACAATTCCTGTTCCGCGTAACGGATGCCGGCCGCGACTTCCTCCTTCGGGAAGGAACGGATCAGCGGTACGGCGCCCGGCACTTGAAACGAGCGATCGAACGACATGTTGTCTATCCATTGGCGAATCTCCTCGCAACCGAGCAGGTCAACCTCGGCGACCTCGTCTGCATCGATTGGAATAAAGAACAGAACGCACTCACTTTCGCCCGCGAAGGAGAAGGTGCGCTTATACCTCGAAAACCGGAAAAGGCGGCTGCTGCGACAAATGGCAAAACCGTCGATCCACCCGCCGAACCATCCGGAACGACACCAAAAATAAGAAGAGCGTAGTCTCAAAGGGCATACAGCCCCCCAAGAGGACGGATACCAATTCCGCCCTCTTTTATTCTCGGCTAGCTTTTAGCTGTTAGCTTTGAGGTTTTAGGAAAAACGAGATTCACCTAACACCTAAAAGCTAAACGCTCAAAGCTAGTCCCTAGAACCAATGGCTCACGTCCCGGACGGTCAGCGCCACCATGAGTAATATCAAAAATGCGAAGCCGGCAACATTGATTGCCGATTCCACCTTCCTCGGTATCGGGGAGCCTTTTATTTTTTCAACAAGGATCATGAAGAACCTTCCGCCGTCGAGCGCTGGGAATGGGATAAGATTGATAACCGCGAGGTTCAAAGAAATAAGCGCGATGAGCTGTACGAGATAGATAAGCCCGATCTTTCCGGTCTCCTGCGCAACCGAGAAAATTCCCACAGGCCCCACTACTCATTCAAGTAATGTGCCATGTACCACTAAGCTTTTAATAAGATTGTAGAATGCCTGAAATGTGAGGCCGGAAATAAGAACCGCGTTCTTTAGGCCTTGCCAGATGGACGCGAAAAAGCCTAAGCGCCCTTCGCCCGCTTCCGCAAGCACGACACCCAATGCGCCCTCATCTTTCGATATCTGCGTACGCGGGGTTGCTTTCACCATTATTTCTTTATTTTCACGGACGACGGTCAGTGTAATTTCCTGCCCGCGATTGGCGTTCACGAAAGCGATGAAGCTCGCCGCATCGGTATATCTCTCAACGATATCCCCCGCCTTTAAGCCCACTGCTTCCGCCGGAGAATTCTTTTGGACATCGCTTATAACGAGCGCCTTCGGTGTACCCACCATAAGCACCGCCGAGATCAGAAACCAGCCGATCAGGAAGTTCACGACGACGCCTGCGATCACGATCAAACTTCGCTTCCACCATGACTGGAAAACGAAAAGACGGTTTTTTTCTTCCTCGGAAGCCGCGGATGCCGCCGCATCGCCGCCCTCAATCATCGGCGCCGCGTCGTTCTCACCCGCGATGCGCACGAACCCTCCGAACGGCAGCCAGTTAAAACTGTACTCGGTCTCCCCTATTTTCTTCGCGAACATGCGCGGCGGGAATCCGAAACCGAATTCGTCCACACGAAGCCCGAACAATTTCGCAACCAAAAAATGCCCCGCTTCGTGGCCGAGGATAAGCACCGAAAGACCGATGATGACGATGAGAAAAATGAGCATAAGGAATTGGTAATTAAGTTATTGGGTTATTTTGTCGTCCCCGGCTTGACCGGGGATCCAGAACCGGAATCTTGCCTTCAGGTATTTCTAATATATCAGAAATGAGATGAAAATGAAACTTGACAAATCGAAGCGACATATGCTAAAGTCTCATCAGTTCGCAGAAGTAAATATGGGCCAAATTGGCGATTAGCTGCTTTGGCTGGCGGAGGAAATGTCATGCCTTCAGGTCAAGATAATAAGGATTCTACGGACCTTGTTCAGGTGATTATACTTATCCTTGGCAGTATCGGATTCGGTTTTGGCACGGGAAGCTTCGGCATCGGGCTGGGAGTGTTCTTCATCTCGCTTTTTGTCGGTGGCGTAATCGAGGTGGGTTGCGACAATATTGCAAAAGCTATCCGAGAATCGAAAAAGTAGTGCAACGAGCCAATCGTTTAGCCGCTCGCGGAATTCATCTCCGAGCGGCTTTTTTTATTTTTCTTTCGCATATTTTTGCGAAAGAAAAATAATCCTCCGCAGCCTCGGCGGAGGAGGATAATCTAGCAGCGTTGTCGCCCCGGCCCTCGATCGGGTTGAGGATAAACTTCGGCCCGGGTCAGTGCTTCCAAGTCATTTTTGGAAGCGTGGATCCCTGCCTACCGGCAGGCAGGCTCGCCTTTGCGAGGATGACAATGAAGGGAGTTCTACTCGCTATTTTCTACGCCCCCAACTCTGCCAGCTTCGCATTCACAAGCACTTCTACTTCCCCGTTCGCCCTATCGATCACCTTCTGCACCTTTTCCCTTGCTTTAAATACTTCGTCTTCCGTGATCTCTTTTTTAATATCCGCGTCCTTAAGCCGCTTCATGGTTTCGTCGCGTTTCGCGCGGATCTGAATGCGGATCGCCTCCGCGGTTTTTTTGATGAGTTTTGTCATTTCCTCGCGGCGTTCATCGCCAAGAGACGAAAGCGTTGCCCGGATATTCATACCGTCATTGGTGGTCGAAAGCCCCAAGTGTGCCCCGTTAATGGCATTCATGATCGCTCCAACGGCGTTCTTATCCCACACCGTGATCTGCAGCGTCCGCGGCGGAAGCACATTCAAAGACCCGAGCTCGCGGATAGAGAGCGTTTGGTCGTAGAGGCTTACCTTCAGGTCCTGCACGAGTTCCGGCGATGGGCGATTGCCGCGAATCTGCCCGAAGTCCTGCTTTAGTTTCTGAGTGACCGAGGAAAGCCCAGTTTCAAGGTCTTTTATAAATTGTTCGCTTCGTGATGCCATGTTTTTTATATTATACGTTTTTATTTAATTCGTCATCCTGAGCTTGCGAAGGATCTCCATGTAATAAATCTATAAAATTTGGATTTTTCTCTTTGATAAGCGCGGCTTTCTTTTTCACTGTCCACCCCTTCACTCGCTTCTCGGCCGCGATAGCTTCTTCCGGCGTTTTGAATTCTTCAAACCATACTAACTTAGAAACATTATACTTTGACGTAAAGCCGGGAAGTGCTTTGCGAACATGCTCATCCATCCGCCGCACAATATTATTCGTAACACCTGTATACAAAACTGAATTATATTTATTGGTTGCGATATACGTAAAATAACCGGGCATGGAGATTCTTCGCTACGCTCAGAATGACAGAAAGCTAACTCAAAAGATTTTCTAATTGTAATTTGGGATTAAGATTGAAATACGCGACATCATGACGCAAGGCAAGAAACTTGTGCCAACGCATAATCTTGTTCTTTTCGGTGAGATCGTCTGATGCGAGTATTAATATCATCGCGTCCAGGAATTTTGCGGAATCGAACTCCTCATCGTCCAACAATTTCTTGATAAAATCCCGCCGCCTCTCTTCCGATAATTTTAGCAAAGTTTCCGCCAATTTTAAAGACGATTGCAAACCCTCGTCGTATTTCAAGGCATGCGCAAGTCCCGGCTTACCGGCTGACTTTTTTAGAAGATCTTCCGCAACTTTTTGCGTACATTTATATTCTTTTACGAGCCATTCGCTGATCGACTTCGAAGGTACGGTACCAAAATAAATTCGCTGCAATCGAGATGAAATGGTCGGCAAAAGCCCCTCAATGTCGCTCGTCACAAGAATGAGAAGCGAGGATTGTGGAGGCTCCTCGGCGATCTTGAGGAGCGCATTCTGCGCTTCGGGAGTCATAAGTTCGCCGCCGTCCACAATCGCGATGCGCCTGGCACTGACGTTCGGCTTTTGCCACAAGAAAGCCTTGAGCTGCCGCACGGCATCGATACCGAGCGTCCCCTTCTCGTCCGGCTCTATGAGCAGCATATCGCTCAGTATTTTTGGTTCGGAAAATTCCCCCGTTTCCAGGTAATTCGCAAAGTGCATAGCAGCAGTTCGTTTCCCCACCATCGAAGGGCCGAAAAAAATATAGCCGTGTGAAAGCTGCTTCTTTTCCGCAAGATTTTTTAAGTCCGCGATTATTTTTTCGTGGCCGATGAGCATGGAATTAGAAGTATGAATTAAGAATAATGAATAATGGAAAATTCAATCCTTTATTCATAATTCATTATTCCTTATTCACGCCCCGCGTACAACTCTACCGTATGCCGCGCATTCGGTTCGATGTCGAGATCACGGAGGGCGGCGTGCGCCGGCATCCAAATATAATCCTGCGCTTCTTCGTTCAAAACGACGTTCTTGCTGCCCACGCGCACAATATTATCCACAAACACGTGGCTCACCTCTTTTAAGTAATAGCCGGAATGCTTAATCTGGTCGAACGTAGCGAGGTGCTCGCCTACTTCACCGCGAAGCCCCGCTTCCTCTTTCACCTCGCGCAGAAGCGCTTCCGCGAGCCGTTCGTTGCGGCGCACCTTGCCGCCGATGATAGAATAACGATTCCCCCATTTGTGCGTCTTCACGAGCAATATTTCTTTCTCTTTTTTCACCGCGTCCGCATATTCGATGACGCCGCCCACGGTAACCACAGATCCCGGAACAATAAGATCTTCCCAGAGCGCGTGGATTACCTCTTCATTCTGATGAATCTCGGGCTCGGGCAATTTGCCATACTCTAAGATATATTCCGCCAAGAGCTCCGGATGCCAGACGGAATTCTTATGCACGTAGACCGGATGGTCTTTTGGCTTCTCCATAAAAAAACAACGTACGTTTGAAAGTTGGGCAATACCCAATTCGTAAGAAACGCTCGTGCCAATGTATCCCTCGGAGTCCACAAAATAACTGAAGCCATCTTTTCCAAGGCGATTTAAATTGTGTAAATAGCGCAATTCAATGAGGCGCTGGTCCTCTGCGGCATCGGAAGAAAGCACGGCAAAACCGTTCTCAAAACGCGCGATATCCGCAGCCGCAGGTGCGAGCACTTCAATACCCGCCGCCTCAAAAATACGCCGCACGCGCTGAATTTCCGCGAAATGCTTGCGGAAACTGCCGTGAATAACTGCACGGAATTTAGGATTATCCGAAAGCTTATTCATAATCCGATTATATTATTTCTGTCGTCCCCGCCTTTGAGCGGGGATCCAGGATCTAATAAATACAGACAAAACGATTACCTTTTATTCAAAAGTGTCCGCTTATACGTATCCAAATGCCCAAGAATGAGGCCAGTGCCTTTTGCCACGCAGAAAAGCGGGTCTTCGGCAACGTAGGCTTGCACGCCGAGGAACCGTTCCAAAAATTCAGCAAGGTGATGCAACTGCACGCTGCCGCCCGAAAGGATGATCCCCTTTTCCATGATATCCGCCACGAGCTCCGGAGGGGTCACGTTGAACACGGTCTGGATCGAGTTCGCGATCTCGATCAAGAGCGGATGCAATGCTTCCGCGATCTCGTTCGAATTGATAACGATATCCTTC
>JBGPNL010000008.1:0-13977 GCA_041487555.1 Minisyncoccia bacterium
CAATAAAGGCTAGATCTAAAATTGGAATATGGGCTAGGCGGCATACGGGAGTTCGATCCCGTTTTTATTGACTGATAAATGAGGTATAATAGAACAATGCCACGGTTTTTGAAGAACGTTATGGGGCCTGCCGCACTTTTCGTGTTGCTTACGGCGACCTTTTCGCTGCCTGCACATACGTTTGCGGCGTTCGGCATATCGCCGCCGTTCTTGAATGCCGGTAACCTCGTTTCGGGTTCGAAATATACGCAGACCGTTTATCTCGTGCAGGATCAGCCGAACCAGGATCTCAAAATGCGTGCGACCCTCGCCGTTCCCGAGACGATACGGCCATGGATACACGTTGACCCGGGACTGGAATTCGTGATCCCCCAAGGAACGAGGCAATTTCCGGTGCAAATAACGGTGGAAGTTCCGAAAAGTGCAGGCTTAGGAAAATATGGCGGCAACCTTACGTTCGTAAGCGTTCCGGATCAGGCGGGACAGGTAACGATAGCATTAGGAGCTAACGTGGCGATCAATCTTACGGTCGGCACGGGAATTTTCGAAAAATTCTCGGTTTCGCTCATAAAGCCGCTTGATATCGAAGAGGGATGGAGCCCGCGGGTGTACGTAAAATTCAATAATGAAGGAAACATTTCGGAAAGTTTTGACGGTGCTACGTTCGAGCTTTATGACCGGTTCGGGGGCGTTCGTCTCGCGCATATCCAAAAGAACTCCGATTTTCCGGAAACGCCCGCGTTTACGACCAAGGAGTATACCGTTGAATTTCCGACCGATTTTCATCTCGGCCAGGGGCAGTATTGGGGAGATGCGACGTTTTATCAAAAAGAGGTGGCCGTGGCGCATGAGCGCACGGTATTCAGCGTCCTTCCCGCCGGTTCACTTTCGACTTCGGGGGCCTGGACAAAATATTTCAAAGACAATATGGCATATGCACTGATCATTATCGTCATCGTGGTATTGGCGTTTACTCGATTCGCCTTGAAGCGTAAACGTAAAAAATAACTTGTTTCGAAGTCCAATGAGATGGACAGCAGTTTTTCATCTATTGAAATTATTCGCGTGGGTGGTCTTTGCGTTCGGAGCGTGTCTTTTGTTAGCGAGGGCCGCTAACTTATCTACTTCCGTCGTTACTACCCCTGCGGTAACCACGCTTACCCAAAAAGACTATCGTTGGTACCAGAATATTGATGCGCTCACCCCGTCCAGTTCCTTGGCCGTGGAGGATGCGACCGCTTCAACTCCCGCTGTGGGGAGCGTAGTGCGGTTGCGGATGAATATCGAGGACGCGAATGTGCAGCTCAATTCCGGGGCGACGTTCTCGCTCCAGTACGCCAATGCGACATCCGGGCCGTGGACTGCCGTAAGCACTTCAACCGCGTGGATATTTTTTGATAATCCGAGCATAGCCGACGGACAGATCATCGTAACGACCGTGCTTGGCACATCCGATACGGGCGAAAGTTACGGAGAATCGAATCCGTCCGCGGCAGCGCCCAATCCGCTTTTGCCCGGTCAGCACGGTGAATGGGATTGGGTCTTGCAAAATAATTCCGCATCGACCGCCACGAATTGGTTTTTCCGCATGATCTATTCTTCGAGCACGCTGCTTAATTTTTATATTAATTTTCCGGCTTTGAGTGCGGTTCCACCGCCACCCCCTCCGCCTCCGTCTCCGTCTCCCTCCACTCCTCCTTCGGTAATAATAGGAGTTGGCGGGGGATATCCATTGCCCTCGCCCACTTCGAGCGCAGCGCAGCCACCAATTTCGACGTCAACTCCGAGTGCGGAACAAACTTCAACACTGGAAGAAGCGACAACATCGCTTCCGATCCCGCCGCCGATTCTCCCGCCCATGTTTCAAGCAATCGATCTTAACGGCGACAACCGCATCGATATCGTCGACCTCTCGATCCTCATTTATTATGAGGGCAAAAATGGGCCGGATGCGAGCCGCTATGATCTCAATAAAGACGGCACGGTCGACCTCGTCGATATTTCAATTCTTATGTATTACTGGGTTGAGTAGGAAATAGAAAATAGAAATCAGAAAATAGAATTTTAAATAACAATGAACATGATTTGGTCTTACCCCAATCGTTTTAGAACCCATCTCAAAAGTACCGCCGCCCGCGTTTCGAGCTCTTTTCCCGATCTCGCACGACGCGAGGAGGAGACAGTGGCTTTAGGCCACGGCTCCGAGGAGCAACACCGCGGGGCGGGAAAAGAGCCGAAACCCGAAGGGATGCGGCTCTTTTCGCCCGATCGCTTTGTCGCTGCGGGCTTGGAGTATCCAGAGGATACGCCTGCACCCTTGCTTCGCGCGACGGACAAAATCCGCTCGCGTCGCGGGCTGGCGCGTATTTTTGAGATGGGTTCTGGTAGGTCCATCCTGCTATTTTCTATTTTCTATTTTCTATTTTCTCACACTGTTTCCGCCGCGACGTTCCGGCTGTATTTTTTGCCGGAGGCCGGAGCGGGCGGAGAATTTGCGGTGCGGATCCTGGTGGATAGCGATCAGCCGGTCAACGCTTATTCGATCATCGCAAACTATGATCCGTCGGCGCTCGCGTTGGCCGCCACCGATAACAGCCATTCGATCATAGATATCTGGCACGAAGAGCCGGTTATTTCCCAGTCCGGGAGCATCGAATTTAAGGGCGGAAGCCTCAAGGCTTTTACGGGCAGCGCCGGCGAACTCATGACACTGCGTTTTCGGGCATTGCATGCGGGGATGGCGCAGCTCCAGTTCGGAAAATCTTCGCTCTATCTTGCGAACGGGAAAGGAACAAGAGTGGTTCCCAATGCGCAGCCCGTGCAATTTTCAGTCCCCGAATATCAAGGAGGGGCGGTACCGCCTGCGGGCGAGACAACGCCGCCGCAATTCACATTTCTTTCTCTTGCCCCCGATCCCTTCAACGCAAGCCAAAAATTTCTCACGTATTCGGCGATTGATCCGGGTTCGGGCATACAAAATGTTTTTTATCGCCATCGCGAATGGCTTTTCTGGAGCGACAAAGCGCAAGCGGTAAATCCCATCGTCTTGCCGCGTAATGCGTGGGCGGTGGACATCGAAGCGCGCGATACCAGCGGAAACGTTACTGAAAAAACGATCTATGATTGGACAGCTTTCTTTTGGGGCCCATTCCTGCTCGTGGCGGTCCTTATTGCGGCGCTCTTCGTGATTCGTAGGGCGAGAGGAGTATAATAAAATCGGGGACTTTAGAAAGATTTTATCTAAACTTTATATGGAATTTAGGACACATTATGCATTTTGGGTTTTCTTCATAGTATTTTTTGCCATGTCGGCCGGTTTTGCATTCATGCCGCAAGGGGCGCACGCCGCCACTTCTTCCGCCTCGCTGTATGTCGATCCCGTGGGAGGATCATTCATGATCGGGAGTACCTTTACCGTTTCTTTATTCCTCAACACCGGCGGCCAGTCGATCAATGCCATCGAAGCCAATCTGAGTTTCCCGCCGGATAAGCTTCAGGTCGTGTCGCCTTCGGGCGGAAAGTCGTTCCTGCAGATATGGACCGCGCAGCCGACCTATTCGAACGAGAAGGGCACGATGCAATTCCAGGGTGTCGTGCGCAATCCCGGGATCACTACGAACGCGGGGCTTATTTCAACGGTCACGTTCCGGGCGAAAAGTACCGGCACTGCTGGGATCAAATTTTCAGATACTTCGCGGGTGCTACTGAATGACGGCAAGGGGACTAATGTTCTTGGTCATACTGCAGGGGGGATCTATTACCTCACGCTGCCGCCGCCCGAAGGGCCCATCATCACCTCGCGGACGAACCCCGATCAGGAAAAATGGTATGAGTCGGGCGCGGTGGTATTCGAGTGGACCGCTCCGCCGGATATTCAGGGATACAACTACATCCTGGATGATAGTCCAGTTACCGTTCCTGATGACGCTTCCAAGGGGATCGGTACGCGGGTGGCGTACAATGATCTGTCTGACGGCGTCCATTATTTCCACCTCAAAGCGCTTCGGCAGGGTGTCTGGGGCGGAGTTACCGATTATGTGGTGAAGATCGACCGGACGCTGCCCGCCGACTTCACGATCACCGTCAATCCTTCGTCTTATACCTCGAGCCGGGTGCCCGTTGTTTCTTTCCAGACGACCGATAATCTTTCGGGCGTTGACCATTATGAGATCAAAGTAACGGCGCTCGACAAAAATAAAAATAATGCGACCGATATGCCATTTGCCATTGAAACCACCTCTCCCTATATTTCGAATTTTGATGTCGGACGCTATGCGATCTTGGTTCGTGCGTACGATGTAGCGGGAAATTATGCCCAGGCGCAGACGACTTTTACGATCATCAATCCCATTTTTGAGATTCTTGGCGCGAAGGGGATACGCTTGTGGGGAACCTATCTCATTCCGTGGCCGTACGCCATCATCGCCACCCTCTTACTCCTCATACTTGCCTTTTACGTATTCCATTGGCTCTGGGATCTGCACGTGAAAGTGGAGGAATATTTCCGTCACGGGCGCGGACAAGCGTAAGGGATAAGTTTAGTCGATCATGCTCCGTCATTAAAAAAGTCGGCTCCTCTGTATGAAGCCGATAGTGCGTTGCGCGTATACCCAATTGTTGTCAGGACTTTATATCTGATGATCTCATAGATAAGCAATATCGAGACCACCAAACCGACTGCTACCAGCCGAAAGATCAAGTTGTTTCTCGATTTTTCACTCATGTCGTCTCTCCCCGCGAGACGCCGCTTCTGTTTATGCAGACTATGCATTTTTGACGACAAGTCAAATATGCTACAATAAATCTTATGTCAAAGACTTTTTATATTGCAGCAGCGGTAGTGGTCATTATTCTTCTCGGGGGATTGGTCGTTACGTTCATGCGGGCGACACCGGTTGCCTCGAATCCATCAGCATCTCCGGAGCCTATTCCAAATCCCGAACCTACTCCGGCAGCTCCGCCCCCTGCTCCTCCTCCGGCTGCAGCAAATCA
Organism: Minisyncoccia bacterium; assembly: GCA_041487555.1. GTDB lineage: Bacteria > Patescibacteriota > Minisyncoccia > UBA6257 > 2-01-FULL-56-20 > DATLTV01. The sequence continues at coordinate 4,993 of JBGPNL010000008.1, forward strand.
AGCCGTAATCACGTATACCGATTCAGGATTCAGTCCGAATACGCTCACCGTAAAAGCAGGAACGACCGCGACGTTTAAAAACCAGAGCAGCGAGCCGTTCTGGCCTGCTTCGAATGTGCATCCGAGCCACATGGCGTACGACGGCACATCGATGGCAGAGCATTGCCAAAATCCGACGAGCAATGCGTTCGATGCCTGTGTGGGTGTGCAACCTGGCGCATCGTGGACATTCACATTCAATAAGATCGGTACCTGGAGCTATCACGATCATTTGAACCCGGGAATGAGGGGATCGATCACGGTACAATAATGTCTTTCAATATTTTTTCTAAAAAAGTATTTATAGCCTCCGTTATTTTGTTAACGGGATTATGTGCAGCTTCGCTTGTGCTTGCGGTAGGCGGTGGCGGAGGGGGAGCCGTACCCACATGCAGTGCCGATACCTGGAGTTGCGGTGATTGGACCACGTGTTCCGCATCGGGCACGCAATCGCGGACGTGCACGATGACCTACGATTGTCCGGGCGTGGATACGCCGATGCCCGCACAAAACCAGATGTGTACGCCGCCCCCTACTCCTCCAGCGCCGACACCGACCCCGGCAGGCGCAGCGCCTTCTCCGGCTGCTCCGCAATGCAGCGCCGACAAATGGACCTGCGGGAACTGGTCCGCGAGCTGCGACATCAACGGGCAGGAACATCGGACATGCAAAGTTTCTTTCGATTGCCCGAACGTGGATACGCCCGAGCCCGCTATCGATCGGGCCTGCACGAAATTGCAATGCGGGGATAAGACGGACTTGCGGGACAGGATTTATTGCCGCCTAAATCTCGCTCCGGCGGGGATTGCGCGCGAACTACAGATCAAATATCTTCCCGAAGAATGCCGCGCGATCCCGGATGCCACCGAACAGAAGGATTGCATCGCAAAATATAAATCATACCAGCCGTGCTGGAACATTCCGGATGGGGATACCCGGTTTGCCTGCGCGCAGAACGTATTGAAACTCGGCCCGGTAATTTCGGATGAAGTGAAAACCTGCCAGGGCATGACCGGAGCCGCTCAAAAGACCTGCAAAGCCGATCTGCGGGATAAGGTATTTTATATGATCAAATTCCGCCTCTATGACCTTGAACAGCGCGCGGAACAGCTCGCGTTGCGCGGTGCGGATATGAATGCCGTGGCCGACCTCGAAACGACGATCGAGACGAAGAAGCAGGCGTTCGATGCAGCGACGACTGATGACGCCCGCAAGCAGCTCATTCTTGATGTGCGTCAGGTCTGGAGCGATTTCATAAATAAAGTGAAGGATCAGGTGAAATAAACCATGAAGAAATTTGCTACTATCGCCGTTATTGTATTACTCGTCCTCGGAGCGGCATTTTATTTTATGGCCTCAAAGTCAACGCCCGCGCCTACCACTCCGGAAGCAATGACGCCGCCGCCAGCCTCCGCTCCGCAGCCCGCAGCTGCGACAACGAGTTTTGATTCGAACGACAATCTTGACCAGGCCTTACAGGATTTGAGCGCGGTTCAATAAACGTTTTCATTCGGGGCGTGTCGGCTATTTAAAAATAAGGACGGACGTACGTCAAAAATTGACATCGCCCGTCGTATGGTGGTAAGTTTGTTTTAGATCGTGGTTTGCGCGGAGGTGCGCTTTGCCCCTTGATTATTCGAAGAATCGATTCGGCATCGCGTGCTTGCGTGAGGCCGTTAAATCGAAAGCAGATGTAGGATTCGGAGCAGTGCTCGTGAAAAACGGCAGGATTATCGGCCGCGGTTGGAATCGTCTTTCGACCTTCAGAGAGCGCGCTATGCTCACCCATGTCGATTATGCAATACACGCGGAACAAGCATGCGTTTTTGATGCCATGCAAAAACTGATTCCGTTACACGGGAGCAGGATCTATGTGTTGGGAATCGTGCGTACTGGTCCTCAAAAAGGAAAACTGACCACGCGCAGACAGAAAATATTCGTTTGCAGAGACTGCCCGCCGTCGGTCCTCCTGCGATTTAATATTCCCGTCTACATACCGCACGTTAAGGGATGGACGCGGCTGAGTCCGGAGAAAGCGATGGAAACCGCAAAGAAGTTTCACAAGAACGGATATTGGAAGAAGATCGCTACATGATCCTTGCATATGCAGGGGTCTTTTTTATTACTGGAGCCACCTCCCGGGAATTGAACGTCGCAACTCGCTATACAGCAAGTTGCTCCTTGAGAACCCTCGGTTCTCAACCTCTCTCCGACACAGGGAACCGGTCGCGGTTCCCCGACCCCCTCCGCTGTTCAAATCCGAGAGCAGAAAACAAAACCGCCCCAATGGGCAATTTTGTTTTCTGAGCCACCTCCCGGATTTGAACCGGGGACCTTTGCTTTACGAAAGCACTGCTCTACCAGCTGAGCTAAGGTGGCAAGATACACGTATAATTTAGCAAATTCGGTGCGTAACGGCAAACCTTTTCGGCTACTTCTTCTCCGCGCGTTTTTTCCGGTTTTCCACAAGCTTCATTTTTCGTTCGGTTTCTTTTTGATCGCGCTGCTGCTGGAGGGCATGGCGGCGGGCAAGGTCTTGCACGGTTTCCTCACTTTGATAGCCGCCGCTTTCGCGATTCTTTTCCTGATATACTTTCAGCCACATTTCATAATATGCGAGAAACTGTTTCCGGTCCTCGCTCGGAGCCTCCGGCGCTTCGCGGACGATATTAATGCCATCTTCGTCGTAGACGTTTCCTTCGGCGTCAACCACCTCGTTATTTTCATTCCGGAAACGATCTGGTTGCGTTAAGGGAAGCGATTCCTGTCCGTGTTTTTTTGCCATAAATCCAGTATAATCCTAAGCATGGATTATTCGCAACAATTAAACGAACTCGAGGTTGAAGCCCGTCGTCTTGGCGGGCGGCTTTGACCTTGCAGCTAAGGAAAAAGAGATCGAAAAGTTGGAGGCGGCGATGTCGGATGCCGCTTTTTGGACTGACCGCGCTGCGGCGGACGAGAAGATAAAGATGCACGGGGAACTCAAGAACCTCGTGGGCATTGTGCACGAAATCGAAAGCGGCGTCGTTGAGTTAAAGGCGAGCTTTGATGAAAGCAAGTTCTTCGCCGTAAAAAAGAAATTTCGCGAGCTCGAACTCACTCAGCTTTTCAGGGGTAAATACGACAAGCAGGCCGCCATTCTTTCGGTTTATCCGGGCGCAGGGGGAGACGACGCCGAGGACTGGGCGCGCATGCTTTTCGAGATGTTCGAACATTACGCGGCACAGCGAGGCTGGCAAGTGAAGCAGATCGACGACAGCCCGCGCTCACGTACGATCGAGATCAAAGGCCAATATGTCTATGGATATTTAAAACACGAATCCGGCGTGCATCGCCTCGTGCGCATTTCGCCTTTTTCCGCGAAGCAGTTGAGGCATACCTCCTTCGCGCTCGTCGAAGTCGTGCCCGATCTGCCTGCGCTCGAAGAATCAAAGATGCAGATCCCGGAAACGGACCTCAAGTTTGAATTTTCCCGCGCGGGAGGCCCAGGCGGTCAGAACGTGAATAAAGTAGAAACTGCGGTGCGGATCGTCCATATTCCGACGGGTATTTCCGCCGGCTCGCGTGCCGAGCGGTCGCAATTGCAGAACCGCGAAAATGCATTGAAGCTTCTCAAGGCAAAAATATTCCAGCTCATGGAAAAAAATCAGGTGCAGGAACTTGGCGCATTGCGCACGAAAGTAAAACCGGAGTGGGGCAACCAATTGCGTTCCTATGTTTTGAACCCTTATCAGATGGTCAAGGACCATCGTACGGAGGTGGAGACGAGCCAGGTGGAAAAAGTGCTCGCCGGCGACCTCGATCTTTTCATCGAAGCGGAGATAGAAAAGCTTTAAATCTAGACTTATCCAGGGCTTGGTGCTAGATTATCCCTAGACATTTTGACTGGATATTCGATCTCCGAAGGGGGAGCATGTGAAGGTTCTCAAGCTCGTTTTTCTTATCGCCCTGCTCATTGGCGTAACTGCATTCGGCATTTCCATTTTTCGGACGAAGGGAAACAGTCCTGCTTCCGATGCTGCGTATACGGAGAAGGTCAAGGCGGCTACGGTAGAAGTGGAGACCACGGCCGAAGTGATCGATGAATTGGTGGCGCTTAATCTCGACGCGGTGCAATTCTTTGAGAACATCCTCAAAGAGGACACGCACGACACGACCCTGCCGAATTATAACGAACGCGAAGCGATCTACGATGAGTTCCGCCGCGAATTCGAATTGTTCAAGGCAAAGCGGTCCGCGCTCGACGCATATATGAATGCCGAGGCGGATGTTCTGAAGGTGATTCCGGAACAGAAACTGCTCAGCGAACTTGAAAAATCGCAGACGGCGCTTCTTGGTTACGAGGCATATCTTTCCGGCGCTTCGCTTCGTTTTCAGGATATGGCGGACCGCATCGTTCATTTCCTGAATACGAGCCAGAAAATAAAATTCGAGGAATATGTCTTGAAAAACAAAGACGACTCGAAGAAATTTCTCCATCTGGATGATGCAGCTCCGGCTGCGCCCGACAATTAGAATCCATCTCAAAACTACCGCCGGCACGCGATGCTGGCGGATTTTTTTCGGTGCGCGAAGCAAGCCTGCCTGCAGGCAGGGGCGAAGATGTATCCCCTGGATACTTCGAGTCCGCAGCGACAAAACGCCGAGAGAAATCAGTCGCACCCCTTCGGGTTCCTGCCATTTTCCCGCTTCGCTGCGTTGCGACTTCGTCCACGGGCCCATCCTCGTCACGCCTTGCGCGAATCGGAAAAATGACTAGGAACGCGAGCGGCGATAGTTTTAAGATGGGTTCTAGGAAAAAGGATGGTTATTCCGCCCTTTTTTATTTGCCTGTCAGCTCTATAGGGTTGATTAGCGGTTCCTTCCGTGGTAGTATATGGAAAAGGCTCAAAGAACCGGTTTTTTCTTTGTTTTGTTTCGCTATTTTATGATCAATTTCCAAACCGTTTCCAAGTTTTATAACCACTCGGCGGCGCTTGAGGACGTAGATTTTGAGGTGGGGCAGGGGGAATTCGTATCGCTTACCGGAAGGTCCGGCGCGGGGAAGTCGACTATTATCAAGCTTCTGATAGGAGAGGAAAAACCCTCGAAAGGCAGGATTTTTTTCAGCCAGTATGAGGTCAATAAATTGAAGGATCAGGATCTGCCGGCGTTCCGCCGCCACATCGGGGTTATTTTCCAGGATTTCAGGCTTTTGCCCACGAAGAACGCTTATGAAAATATCGCATTCGCGCTTGAAGTTGCCGGTCGTCCGCAGCGCGACATTTCCGAACTTGTGCCACAGGTGCTCGACATGGTGGGATTAAGCGATAAGGCGAAGAATTTTCCGCATGAGCTTTCGGGCGGCGAGCGCCAGCGCGTCGCGATCGCGCGGGCGATGATTCACCGGCCAGAGATCGTCATCGCCGACGAGCCGACGGGGAATCTTGATCCTTTGAACACCTATGAGATCATCAAGCTTTTGGAAAAGATCAACGAACTCGGAACGACGGTGGTCTTGGCCACGCACGACAAAGAGGTGATCAACGCCCTGGAGAAGCGGGTTATCACGCTCGACAAGGGGCGGATCATCCGCGATGAACAAAAAGGAAAATATATACTCGTGTAATTTCTAAATCCTAAGTCCTAAATTCTAAACAAATCCCAATGTTCAAACACCAAAAAATGAAACACGCGCGCCTGTTTGTTAATTTAGAATTTAGACATTGTTTAGAAATTAGTAATTAGATATTAGAAATTATAAAAATATGTTTACGGTAATATCGAGAATATTGCATTACGGATTCAAAAATTTCTGGCGGAACGGCTGGCTTTCAACCGTGACAGTCGCCATTATGGTTCTTGCGCTCATGGTATTCAACGGGCTCCTTCTGTTCCGCGTTGTCGCGAATCAGGCGGCCGCATCCATTCAGGACAAGATCGATATCAGCGTTTATTTCAAAACGGATACGTCCGAAGACGATATCCTTCGCATCAAGCAATCGCTCGAGAGCCTTTCAGAAGTAAAAGGGGTTGAGTACGTTTCTCGTGATAATGCGCTCGCGATCTTCAGGCAAAACCACGTGAACGACAACGTAATCAGCCAGGGGATCAACGAGCTCGATACGAATCCCTTGGAGGCGTCTCTGAACGTTAAGGCGCAGCGTCCGGATCAATATGCTTCAATCGCGAATTATCTTGGTACTCCAAATCTCGCTTCATATATCGATACGATAAGTTATTCAAAGAACCAGGTGGTGATCGACCGCCTCACGAGCATCATCAATAATGTAAGCCGCGGAGGCCTTTTGCTCACCATATTCTTGGCAATTATCGCGGGGCTCGTGGTCTTCAATACCATCCGCCTCGCTATTTATTCGAATCGCGAAGAGATCGGCGTCATGCGCGTCGTCGGCGCTTCGAACAGCTTCGTGCGCGGACCGTCGGTTGTCGAGGGAACCATTTCCGGAGTGCTCGCCGCGGTATTCAGTCTCGCCCTCATGGCGCCCGCCATATATTTCGTTTCGCCGCACCTCAAAGTATTCATCCCCGGCCTCGATCTTTTCCAGTATTTCTATATGAATATCGGCAGGCTCCTTGCGTACCAGCTGCTCTTCGGCGTAGGCATCGGCGTGTTTTCAAGCTTCGTTGCAGTGCGGAGGTACCTGAAAAACTAGCTCTATAGCTCGTTAGCGGCAAAATCGAAATCAAGGCGATTTCGCCGTTCAGCTTGTTGGCAGAAAATACATGCGTTGATTTGCTTACGAGCTAGACGCCCGAAATCCATTCGTGATTTCGGGCCTGCCTGCCGGCAGGCAGGCGCTATCGAGCTAATAAGCTAGCCCTTGTGCTATAATAAAAGCATGATTGCAGCATTGATTCTTGCGCAGACATTGTTTTATACGACGGTTTCCATCGCCATTATCGTGCTCGGCGTGTTGAGCGTCATTCTTGTGAAATACGTGATTCGTATCGCGCAGCAACTCGAGAAACTCTCAATGAATCTGAACGACGCCTCGGAAGATGCGAGGGATCGGATCAACGAGATCATCGACCGGCTTTCCGAATTACCGATATTTTCCTATTTTCTTAAGCGAGAACCCGTGCATAGAGAAACACGAAGAAAAGGTCGCGGGAAATAAAAAAATAATAACAATCTAAAAATTATGGCAAAAAAAGGAAATCATATGGCTGGGAAGCTCGTGGGCGGAGCACTCGCGGGAGCGGCGCTCGCCGTCGCCGCAGGTTTGTTCATGACGTCCAAGACCGGTAGAAAGGCCCAAAAAAATGCCAAAGTCGCAGCCGGTAAATTTTACCGCCACATGGCGCCGAAGGTGAAAAAGATGCGGACAGTGGGCGAAGCGCAGCTTAAGGCGTATGCCGCGAGGGGAGTGAAGGAGTACGCGAAGGCTCAGAAGCTTTCCGCAGCGGAAGAAAAGATGCTCATGGCCGAGGCGAAGAAAGCGTGGACATACGCGCAAAAGCATTTACCGAAGCAGGCGAAACGTTTCGTAAAAGCCGTCTCTAAAAAATCGAAAAAGCGCTCACGGTAAATAGCGAATATTCGTTATATAAAAAGCGCCCAACCGGGCGTTTTTTATGTCGTACAGAGGATTGTCGCTTCGTCATCCTCGCGCCCGCCGGCCGGCCGGAAGGCTCGGCCCCATGCTTCCCAAGGTATTTATACGAAAGCATGGATCCCGGCGCAACGCCCGGGATGACGAAGTGGGTGTTGGGATGACGGTAAGCAGGGTTTTTATTAAGCGGCCAAAGAGCAATGAGCTTGTCGTATTCCGAGATACTTAGTATACTAACTATATTCTATGGAGAACATAATCGAGGTAAAAAATCTGGTCAAGAAGTTCGGCGATTTTACCGCCGTGGACGATATTTCCTTTAGCGTCGCGAAGGGGGAGATTTTTGCGTTCTTGGGGCCGAATGGTGCGGGGAAGTCGACGACGATCAAGATGCTTACGACGCTTTTGCATCCCACGAGCGGTTCAATTGAGCTCAATGGCGCGAACCCCGTGAAGGATGCGAATGCCGTGCGTAAATCATTCGGCATTGTTTTTCAGGATCCATCGCTCGACGACGAGCTTACGGCGCAGGAAAACATGGAGATCCACGGCGCGCTCTACGGCATGCCCGCTAAGCTCCGCAAGGATCGCGGCGAGGAGCTTTTGAAATTCGTTGAACTTTGGGACAGGAAAGACAGTCTGGTTAAAGAATTTTCCGGAGGCATGAAGCGCCGGCTTGAGATCGCGCGCGGGCTTATGCATCATCCGAAGGTCATGTTCCTCGACGAGCCGACGCTCGGCCTCGACCCGCAGACCCGCAATCATATGTGGAGTTATCTGCAGAATTTGAATAAAACCGAGGGCGTCACGGTATTTTTCACGACGCATTACATGGAAGAGGCGGATAAGATCGCGCAGCGCATTGCGATCATCGACCACGGCAAGATCGTGGCCTCCGGAACTTCACAGGAATTGAAAACACAAACCGGCGGCACAACGCTTGAAGATGCATTTTTGAAGCTCACGGGAAGCGTGATTCGCGAAGAAGAGTCGAGTAACGCGGACAGGATGCGCCAGATGCATTCGATGTGGCGGGGGAAAGGAAAAAGGTGATAACGCACAAGTTATTTAGTTATTATGAGATTAAGTTATTAAATTCTTCAATAACCCAATAACCAATATCTTAATAACTTATTACTATCATGAGCACCATCTACATTTTGTGGCTCCGGCAAATTAAGCGCTACTCGCGCTCGCGTTCGCGCATCATCGGCTCTTTGGGACAGCCTGTTCTCTTTTTAGTCGCGCTTGGCTATGGCCTGGGATCGACATTTCAAAAAGCGGGTGAAGGAAATTATTTCCAATTTCTTGCTCCGGGCGTAATTGGCATGAGCATTATTTTCACCGCGATTTTTTCGGGCATCGAACTTATCTGGGATCGGCAGTTCGG